>JAHDHP010000275.1 GCA_020631245.1 Bacteroidota bacterium
ATTGCCTGTTTCTAAGCCTGAATAAGCAACAAGTTCGTATCCAAATGCTTGTTGGTAATAGAAGGCGGCTTGCTTGGCATTGCCTACATAAAATTCGATATGATCGGTTCCTTTTAAGGGAAGAAAGTCGGTTGACATGCGTTTATATTTTATAGATAGTAAATTGCGCGCAAAGATACTGCTAATTTGAGTGAATGTTTAGCAATTCGACGAGTTTTCGCGCTGACTAATTATAGCTGGTTTTAGTATTTCTGTTGGTTATTTTGCATAATCTAACCAAGACAAATAATAGTCAGGATCTTCTAGGTGTAGGGCGGCTTCGGTTAGTTGTAGCGGACGGAAGGTGTCTACCATGACGGCAAGTTCGTGGGTTTCTTTTACTCCAATACTTTTCTCAACAGTTCCAGGGTGTGGACCATGTGGAATACCACCTGGGTGTAAGGTAATTTGTCCTTTGGATACGCTTTTGCGACTCATAAAATCACCATCCACATAGTACAATACTTCGTCGGAGTCGATATTGCTATGATTGTAGGGGGCAGGAATAGCAAGCGGATGATAGTCGAATAAGCGCGGGACAAAGGAACAGACGACGAAGCCTTTGGCGGCGAAGGTTTGGTGGACTGGTGGTGGCTGGTGAACGCGTCCTGTAATAGGTTCAAAATTGTGAATAGAGAAACCCCAGGGATAATGATAGCCATCCCAGCCAATCACATCAAATGGGTGATAAGCGTATTGGTACGGATAGATCATACCTTGTTTCTTTATCATCAATTGGAAGGTTCCTTTTTCGTCAAAGGTTTCGAGATTTTTTGGTGTTTTAATATCGCGCTCACAAAAGGGAGCATGCTCTAATAATTGCCCATTGGCACTAACATAGCGTTTCGGATAGATAATGGGGCTAAAAGATTCAACAATAAATAGGCGGTTGTTTTCCGATGCAAATTCGAGTTGATAGATGGTTCCGCGTGGAATAACGATATAGTCTCCATATTCAAAATCAATGCTTCCATAACAACTTTTTAGCTTCCCACTTCCTTCGTGGATGAAAAGCATTTCGTCGGCATCTGTATTTTTATAGTAATAATCAGTCATAGATTGACTCGTAGCTGCTAGGCTGATATGACAGTCGTTATTGACCAATACTGGCACTCGACTTTTCAAGTAATCGCTTTGAGGAGCCACATCAAAACCTCTAAAACTACGGTGTTTGAGTTGTTTGGAAAAAGCCACTTTGGGAGCTATCGAATAAGGGTCGCTAATTTGCTGTATAACAGTAGGTGGGTGGCAGTGATAAAGCAGCGAATAGGCGTCCGAAAAGCCTTCGGTTGAGAACAATTCTTCTGCATAAAGGTCTCCATTTTCCTTTCGGAATTGAGTGTGTCTTTTTGGAGGCACTTTGCCTAATTGCTGGTAATGTGGCATCGTTATATATTTGTATTTAGGTTTAATTGTTATTTGTTAACACTTGATAAGTGCTTCTGTTTTATAAAGATACAATAGTTCTACCAAATTTTCCATAGGCAAGTTATGAATAAAAGGCTTGAATTTTGTGGGAATTTAATATGTCTATATGAATTAACTCGTCCTACAAGCCCAATATTTAACATGAACTGTATACCACAAAATGAAGAAATTACTATTTTCAATAATCCTATATACTTGTTTGACACAATCAGTATGGGGGCAACAAGAAACGAGTGAAGCATTCTGGATTAAGGGTTTTGAATTATCCTTGATTCAGAGTTATGAAGAAGCACTAGAAGCCTATGATCGGGCGATAGTGCTTGATCCAACTTATATGAATGCCTATTTGTATCGTGGACAAGCTAAAGCAGAACTAGAAGATTATGAGGGGGCTATTTCTGATTATAACCAAGCCATTCGTATTGAACCAGAATTTGGAGACTTATATTTTTATCGTGGATTTTCAAAAGAGCGATTGGCGCGATATACAGAAGCAATTGCTGATTTTGATACTGCTTTAACACTCAATGAGCGATTTACCGATGTGTATATGTATCGAGCGATGGCGAAGGAAAATATTGAAGATTATAAAGGAGCGATTGCCGATTATGATAAATTCATTAGTTACGAACCTGAAAATGTACAATTGCGATTAGATCGAGCATTGGCTAAAGAGAAGTTGAAAGATAAGAAAGGAGCCATTAGTGATTATCAGGAAATTGTGAAAATGAGTCCGAAAAATGAAAAGGCGCAGTTTCGTTTAGCTAAGTTATTATATGCCAAAAAGGATTATAGTCAATCCATGAAACATTGGCAGAAGTTAATAAAATTGTACCCGACAAAGGCTAAATACGATTATTACCTTTCCAAATGTTTCATAAAAATAGATGACCCAGTAGAAGGGGTTATCTCTTTGAGTCAAGCATTAGAAAAAGGATATGATAAACAGAAAGTATACAAAGCGAGAGCGAGTGCTTATTTGCAAATAGGAGATCATTCTAGAGCAGCAGATGATTTGAAACGCATGATGAAAGAGGGAGAGGTTGAAGAAGATACGCATTTGTTGTTGGCAACTCTTTATATGCGAAGCTATGATTACGATAATGCGAAGGAGCAGTTTTTAAAAGTATTGGAAAAAGATCCTAGTAATGAAGGAGCGCATTATTCAATCGGTATTATCAATGCGCGTGCGAATGAATACCAAGCAGCTATTCGCTCTTTTACAAAGGTCATACAATTAGATGAAAACAATATCAATGCAATCTATAATCGAGCTTTGATGAAAACGCGTCTGGAAGATTTTAGAGGAGCGATAAAAGACTATGGAATGCTCATAGGTATCAACGAACATCACGCAGAGTCGTTCTTCAACAGAGGACGTTTGCTTTATGAAATGGATGACCTTGACGGGGCTTGTTTGGATTGGAGTAGAGCAGGGGAGTTAGGACACGAAAAAGCTTATGATACGATACAGGTATACTGTAATGAATAAATATTCAAGAAATAAAATGACTGCTATCTAAACGTATTAATTACCTCTATCCCTACCAATCGAGCATATCGACTATCAAAAGGATGGTAATAAACCAATAGATAGTAGTCATTTTCAGTAGCAAAGAAATTTCCTTCCACAATATTGGTAATCAATTTGTCATTACCATCTTCCTTAATCACATACATATAATCGTAGTACCCCTGTTTGAGGTAAGCACTAGTTTGATAGCTCTTTTTCTGTCTATTATAATGTAGTTGAAATTCAGGTTTTAATTGCCAGTCGGTCAGTGCGCCAAACACATAAATATTCCCAAAGCTAATTGGCTTTTCCATTTCCAATTCAAAATGTACTTGTGCATAATCTTCATCTCTAGCACTCAGCAATCCATCGAAAATACCAATCTGAAACTTCCCATTCAAATCACGCCTTCCCACTCTAAAAGATCGTCCTCGCTTACTCCGCACCTTATCTAATGATACATACAAATGGTTGGTATCATCTACTTCCTCTATGCCACGCACCCGCTCACTTCGCTGTCGTAAACTTCGAAAATCAAAATAACGAAACTCATTTCCTGCTTCAAATACCTGTCGCTGCACCGAGTTAAATAACAAACGGTTATTTTGCCAAGTTGTAGGTTGCAAGTTCTCTATCGCATTGTCCCAACGTCCATTTTGGAGAACATTGACGGTAAAATCGCTTGCTAATAACAAACGATTCGCACCCAATCCAGCATAGTTGATTGCAAAATTCAATCGTTGATGTGTATTCATCAATTGTAGGGCATTTACAGCCAATACATCTACATTGATATCCACCCTATTTTCATACACGATAAATCGCCTTGTCAAAATGACCTCATCCAAATCTCCATTGGCGAATACCTTAATCAAGTAATTTCCCGACTTGGTGAGTCGCATTCGAGGACCAGGAATGAATTGCTCATAATAGACATAGTCTTGCTTGGTACGATTGGAAAATTCATAATGCATGATGTCATCTTGGTTGAAGCCATCAATATAATCGAAAGGATCAAGATCAGATGGGCCTGACCAGTCTGCTTTACAATGAATAATCGTGTAGGACAAAATCTCCGCATGTTCTTCTAATAAGTCAAAGCTCAAAAGCAGTGATTCTGGGTCATCTTGTAATCTTAAAACCGCTTCACTAGTGGGCGAGCTCTCTCGATGCAATTGTACCGTTTTTACCGTTGGTCGATATACGGCATTTTCATATTGCAATTGTTGAGGATTATAATAGTCATCGGATTCTTGGGCGAAAAGGAGGGATGGAAGAAAAAGAAGTAGAGACAAGGCATGCCTTGTCTGTACGAGGTGCGAAGTGCGATGAAAAATCGTGCGATGTGCGACGTGCGAAGTGCGACGAAATAAAGAATATAATAAAAGAGAAAGGGTATAAAACAGTAGTGAGAGGTATCTTTTCATATAATTAGAAGTCGAGAGGATGTAAGTTTATTGTTCAAACTTACCAAAAAAATGAATTCCTACAAAAAACGCGTTTGAACGATCACCACATGTTAATAAATTCTGACTCCTGAATCCTGTCTCCTGACACCTCTGAAGCAAAAAAAAAGTTGACAAAGGAGCAAAGCCCAATGCCAACTTAATTAAGGGTAGAAACAGACAACAATATTTTGTTACAATCTTTCTAGTAACCTGTTATTAAGGGGTAACAAGTAGTAGAAAGAGAAAGGGGGATAAACTCTCTGAGTGGTGTCATATATAACCTAAAAAAGTAAAAACTACCTAATCATTATTATATCACACAGAAAGACTGAAGAAACGAAGATAATCCCCCTTATCGAATTGAATAAATGATCTTTTGTTATGTTAATTATCATTCCTAAAACGTCTCCGCTTCCATTCTTTGTTGTTCTAGTATTGCTTTGTTTAATAAAATTTCCAACCGCTGCAAAGCATTTTCATTTTTAGGGATATAATCATAAGCCCCAGAACGAATTGTTTCAATAGCCGTTTCGACATCTCCTTGCCCAGACATAAAGATCACTTCAGTATCTGGATTCGCTGCTTTTATCAAACGAAGAATTTCCAAACCATTCTTTGCATCCTCTCGAATTGCATCTAAGAAATAATCTAGGACGACAATATCGGGGTTTTCTGCCATGCGGTCAAGGCAATTTTCACCATAAGCAAAAATATTGACACTGATCGGAAATTTAATACGGGTTTCAATGTACTTTTTCATGATGAGTAATGTCTTGATGTCATCATCCACCAGGAAAATTTTGTAGATACGGTCACTCATAATAAGCTGTTTAAGGTTAAAGTTAAAATATATACGAAAATTAAAGAAACTGTCCAATTAGGTGTACACCTTGACTAGATTAGTGTACAATAACATAGTAAAATGGTGTCTGTTTACCTACAACTGTAAGCGAAGCATCTCCATTTCTTCCTCCATTTCCACCAACGCTTGCTTGCAAACCGTTTGAACCGTATGGATCATATCGCCAATATCGTCCGTTTGTTCTACACGTTCCGATAAAAGCTGAATTTGAACCAATACATCTTTAATATCCAAGCCTAAATATGTGACCGCAGATTTGAATTTATGTGCCAGTGAAGCGAGCCGTTTCCAATTTTGCTCTTTATAATAACTATTCATTTGCGCAATTTCTTCTGGAACCTCACGAAGCATAATGGTAAGCATCTTCATGTTTAATTCCGTATCTCCACCAGTGGCATTATATAGAAAGGTAAAGTCGGTTACTTTTTCACTAAGGCACATGTTTTCTTCTTTATTAGGAGCAAAAACTGTACCAAAATAGTCAAGCTTTTCATCTGTTTGCACTTTTTTAAGCTTGACTAGGCTATAAATCTTATGGTTCAAGGTTGTAGGCTCAAACGGTTTGCATATATAATCATTCATACCTGCCTGAATCGTTTTCTCTGCTTCTCCCATCGTCACATAAGCAGTCATGGCAAGTATTGGTAAGTCTTTCAAATTCAGTTGTTTACGAATGAATTTTGTCGCTTCTAATCCATCCATAATCGGCATTTGTACATCCATTATCACCAAGTCGAATGTATGTTTTTCTAGGGTTTTTACTGCATCCTGACCATCAGAGCAAATAAAAATTTCCATATTTTCGCCCCACTTTTGAAGCGTATCATGTGTTACAACTTGGTTCAATTCGTTATCTTCTACTAATAATATTTTTAAA
>JAHDHP010000276.1 GCA_020631245.1 Bacteroidota bacterium
CTGAATTAGTGATTGAGTGAATGCCTGAATAGGCGTTACGCACCCATTTTGAGTTGCTGCCAGTGTCATCGCTGGTGGTTATTGTACAAATTTCAGCCTCTGGCTGAAGTCCTCTCCTAATTGTTTTTTTTCGCATTATACATGCTATCCTTTCAAATGAATCGCTTCATCATCAGACGTTCTAACCTGAGACGCGATAAATCGACGTCTGTACAAGTCTCTCCTTGAGAAGGAGGATTTTGTTAAATCGTTCATCGTCGGACGTTCCACCGTTTAACCGTTCCTCCGTTTTTTAAACACAAAACAAAAAGTGGCTCCCCTTCCCAGTCCCGATTCCACCGCATCCGACAATACAAACAGCGGATACGTAAGTTGGCAAAATAGTTTTTGTAGAAACAAATTGACGCCCGAATACCCTTTAGAATAAGCCAGGTTACCCTTCAGGTGTTCATAGAGCAATTCTCGTTTTTGCGGAAACAACAAGTTGAGTAAACTCTGTTGCATTCCATACGGATTATACTCTGGATTGAAAAAGCTTTCTTGTATACTTTCAAAACCTAGTAAGCTCATTTCTCGTTTTAGGTCTTCTGGTTCAAAGAAAAACAAGTGACGAGGTGGGTCAGCATGAAGCCATTTCCCTTTGAAAAAACGACTTTGAAAGCTGGCGATATTTGGTAAGTATATAACAACAAAGCCACCAGGCTTCACCATTTGGTGTATTGTTTCAAGTGTCTCTTTGGGACTAGGGAGATGTTCTAAAACATGTACGAGGGTGACCGCATCGAAAAAATTATCTGCAAAATCACCCTTTTCTAAGGTTCCCTCTTTCAGTTGAATCCCCTTTATTTGGGCGGCACGTTGGGCAGCTTTCCCAGGTAATTCAATGCCATAGGCTTCTATATTGCCTGTTTGTTGCATATACTGTAAGAAACGACCATTCCCACATCCAATATCGAGTACTTTGGCAGAAGAGGGGAGGAGTTGGGTAATGGATTTAGCCCGTCGTCGTCGAAAAAAATCGAGTACTTGCTCCACCCACGATTCAAACTTATCGTCTTGTTCGCCATAATAATCGTCACTATAAGCTGCCTCTAATTGAGCTTGACTTGGAGGAGGAGCCAGAAAAACAGCGCGGCATTGTCCACATTGTTGCAAGAAGAAATCATCCCCTTTTGTGTCTTGTAAGGGGTATAACACTTTACTACCTCTTGCTTTACAATAGGTACAAACATGTGTCTGGTCGATAGTCATCATGCTCGTTTATTTGTTGGTTTCGTATAGCTTAAATTTGGCGAGTCCCAAGCGTTGCAAAAAGTGCATCATTGATACTTTCAATACGCCTAAGCCATAAATACTACTTCGCTTGATATTGATAGAGGAGGCATCATCGAAATACTTGGTAGGGCAGGTGACTTCTCCGATGGCAAAGCCTGCATAAAAAATTTGGGAAAGCATTTGATTGTCAAAGATGAAATCATCTGAGTTATGTTCGAAACTCAGGGTTTCTAGCACCTCTTTTGAGAAGGCGCGATAACCCGTATGATATTCTGATAGTTTTTGATTGATGAGAATATTTTGGGTAAAGGTGAGCAGGCGATTGGCAATATATTTATAGATAGGCATCCCTCCTTTTAAGGCACCTTTGCCAAGAATGCGGGAGGCAAGTACCACGGGGTAGAGTTCATTGGCAATGATGCTGGTCATTGCGTGAATTAGCTTAGGGGTGTACTGGTAATCGGGATGTACCATAATCACAATATCCGCTCCTAGTTCTAGTGCTTTGGCATAGCAAGATTTTTGATTCCCACCATAGCCCTTGTTTTTATCATGTCGAATAACATGCTTTATTCCCAATTTATTAGCGACGTCTACTGTATTATCACTACTTGCATCATCTACTAAAATAACCTCATCCACTATTTCGAAAGGGATTTCTTGATAGGTTATTTCTAGGGTTTTGGCTGCGTTATAGGCAGGCATTACCACCACTACTTTCTTATTATTAAACATACCTTTTATTAATTATTCGGCCGTTGGTATTGGGGGTTATAAATTTTTGCTTGCTCCAAGTACTTATCTGCTTTTGCAGTATTCCCCATTTCTCGGTGCGTCAAACTCAAGTTGAGGTAAATCGTACCTTTACTTGGGTTATCTGGAGCCAATGTAAGGGCTTTTTCATTCGCTTCAATAGCTTTTTCAAATTGCTTGGTCATACTATAAGAAATACCTAAGCCTTGATACGCATCCATTTTTACATCGGGTTTGGTAACTGCCTGCGATAAATATTCGATTGCCTTTTGTGGATTTTGTTTATGTTTTCCATACAAGGCACCTAAAGCTTTATAAGGACTATAGGTATCGGGTTGCATAGGAAGAACCTGATCCTCAAAAAAGCGGATGAGTTTATCTACATTTTGAGGTTGATCTTCTATATCGGCAATGGTCCGCAACACACTATGTACATCTTCTCGGTTTTTATTCCCTTTTAGTAAACGACTATAATTGGGTAAAGCTTTATCTAGATCTTTATTGAGATCGTAATGTGCCCCTCCAAGCAATAATAAAGCATTGGTGTTACTAGGGTGTATTTCGAGGGCTTTATTCAAATGCCCAATAGCCCGCTTTTGCATACTTTGTCGAGTAGATTCATTTCTTTCTTGAGCTGCCATTTCTAGTAGAACACCACCAGCGGAAGTATTTGCTTTTGAACTATTCGTGGAGGTTTCTACATCAGTGACAAATAAGGTTTTATTACTCTCCCAAGCAGGCACTCTTGCCAATGTACGCAAAGAAAAACCTACTAAAATAATGCCCAAAAGTACTTGAGTAACTTGCATAGCAGGTCTTTTTTTAATTAGGCTAGGTATCCAGTCGGTAATCATGTAGGCCAATACAATTGCGAAGCCAATAGAAGGGATGTACAAAAACCGCTCATTCATGAAGGTTCCAATGGGTACAAATACATTGGAGACGATAGAAAAGGTGATGAGATAGAAGGCTAAACCATAGCCTACGATGTGTTTTTTATAGATGCCGTATAAAGCTCCTAAACCGATACCGATATACAATAAGAAGGATAAAATAGCTCTAAAATCCCCCCATCCAATGATTGGTAATTGTTTGGGATAATAATCATGTGTAAGGGTCAATGGAAAAAATAATAACTTGACATACAAGCCGAGGGTGTAAAAAATAGTCGCATATTTTTCGCTGAAAGTCGCTTCTACAAAGGGATCATTTAACAGCTCATTTACCTCAACTCCACTACTAATGAAATAGCCCAACACCATGTATCGAATGACGAAATAAATACCTGTAACTCCGAGTAATGGAGCTAGGGTACTGATATAATCTTGCGTTTTGGCTTTTGTGAAAAAGTAAAGGCTAAGTGGTAGTATGGCTAGAAAAGTAATAGGACTTTCCTTAGTCATAAGAGCAAGAAAAAAGGCAAGGCAGGAACCTAGTAAATAGCTTTTTTTCTGCGTATCCACATATTTGATTGATAAGTAAAGGGTTGATAATGCAAATAGCAGTGCCATGATTTCGACCCGCCCTTTGATATTGGCAATAACCTCTACATGTAGGGGGTGTGCAATATAGATGGCAGTGGCAATAAAAGGCAGAGTTAAGTACCATTTTCTATTTTCGGCAGGTGGAAAGAAGCGATAGAGTAGTCGGTATAATAAAATACCTGTGAGTCCATAGAGAATAATATTGAAAAAGTGCATCAATCCTGGGCTGTCTCCATTGGTAAATTGGTAGCCAACTGCATAGGTGGCAATGGCTAAAGGTCGATAACGCCCACCCACTAATAAATCCTTTTGTTGACCAAAAAAGCCAACTAAACTCTCATGCTTAAATATATCAGGAATACCAGCAAATCCTTTTTGGGTGAATTTATTACCTGTAATATATAGGTGGTCATCTAAAGCATAATCAAAACTAGCAGAATAGATATAAAGTCCGAAGGCCAAAAGAAACAAAGCTATAAGCGCGCTTTTGTGTGTTTTCCAAAAGCTATTACTGTTTCCTTTTTTTTTAGAACTGTTATTTATAGATTTATTAGCTGCTTTTTGAGCGGCTTCTTTCTTTTTGCGTTTATTCTTTTTCATACGATTAAGTAGTCAATGGAAAATGAGACCCTAAAATTAATAAAAATGTATGAAGAACTTTGAGGAATGAGGGAATGATGACTTTGCTAAGAGCAATGCCTTATACTTGTCCTTTGGTTGAATGAATTTTTTCAAATTGAAATTGTAATACGATGAATCGAAATGTATACGGTCAAGGTTTATTAGTTCGGTGTTGTTTTTGTGCTTACGAGTTGAATAAGACTAAATTACAATTCATTTTTTCTTACCCTCCTTCCTTACCCTCCTGAATAATTTTTTCTCGCAAACTAACGTATGATGTGTAAAACTACTCTCTTACCATTTTTAATGGTGTTTTTCTGCTTGGTAGGCTTCCAAGTAGCGGCCCAAACTACGCTACCAGATATTGATGTATCTGGCTCTGTAACAGGCGTGGTTAATGTGCCAGAGACGGCTGACCCTGCTATTCGAGCAGTGTTTGGTCGTTATAGTAAATTAGAAACACCCAATGGAAAAGCCATTCATATTTTGGCTCCTATAGGTACGCCCAATGAACTTATAGTGCGGGCACGTTCCATTTTGGGCTTTTATCTGACTGATGTAGACAATACCGATTTTGGGACAGATAAGTCGGCTATTGCGAATGCAATGGGTAATAAAGGAGCCAGTTTATTATTTTTTTCGGATGAGGCTGCCGCAGAAGCGGCTTTTGACAGTGGCCTCGATGAACACCTTCCCAATTCACAAGCTTTATACCTCGATGAAGTATTCTTGGAAGGCTCTAGCCACTACTTAGAAAATACAAATCGAGATGCCTCTTTTGAGGAGATTTTGCACCTAGTACATGATTATGGTATTATGGAAGCTGCTCCCGTTTTTCAACAACAAATTCAAGTAGCGACCGACGAGGCGCGAACTTCTGAAATTTGGACTTCTGAAGCAATGGCAGAATGGATAGCTGAAGGAAGCACGACCCAAGAATATTTGGCAACGATTGTGGATGTCTATTATGGTTTGTGGGGACATGATGCTTCTAGTGATGGAACTGCATTTTATGGAGAATACCTATATGATACTAGGGAAGAGTTGGCAATGAATGATCCGAAGGGACAACAGGTGATAGAGGCTTTTTTCCCTCCTTTTTTAGATTATACGGCTGATATTGATCGTAACTTTAAAGGGACTTTTAGTTTGACCTTTACGCCTAGTAAAGCTTATACTCATAAGTCACAGTATCTATTAAATGCTCGTTTAACAGGCACCCTTGATAGTGGCTTGGAAGGTAATGAGCAAAATAATCACTTATGGGGAAATAGAGGCAATAATGTGTTGAGTGGAGGAAATGGTAACGATATTATTGATGGAGATAGAGGGGATGATACCGCTGTTTTTCAAGGGAAATTTAGTGAGTATAACTCCATGAATTTTGGAGAATATGTGATTGTGAGTGATTATAAATCGAATAGAGATGCTATTGATACCTTATACAATGTAGAGTTTATCTTGTTTAGTGATCGTTCGATGAGTGTAGATAATTTACCAATGATTTCAGTCGGTTTATCTGATGGAAATAATAATGGAGGAATGCGGGTATATCCTAATCCTATGATGGATATTCTTACATTAGAATTGGAGAATGATTGGTTTGGTGATATTCAGCTACAAGTGTATAATATGTCGGGACAAATGGTATACGGAACGATCTTAGGAAAGTATACCAGCCATTTTCAGCAACGTATTGCTTTATCGGAATTGAAACAGGGGATGTATGTGGTCGAGTTGCGGAATGTGAAGAATGGGATAGGTACAAGTTATGAAGAGACAAGACATGTCTTGTCTGTACGGGTGGTGAAAGAGTAGGGACAATGAGTGAATGAGTGATTGCGCGAATGAGTGAATGTAGCGTAACGCCTATTCACTCATTCGCGCAATCATTCATTCAGCCATTGTATTGCGTGAGGGATAGTAACGGTAGCTTGGCGAAATTAGCCACTTTGTGAAGCAAGGACTAGCAGGGCTGACAGCGGAAGACACTGCTAGG
>JAHDHP010000277.1 GCA_020631245.1 Bacteroidota bacterium
AACCCTCTTCCTATGTCATTTTGGTCTAATCTATTTGGTCTTAACAAAAAAAATCCCCAAAACGATAAGCGTTTTCGGCGTGATCTTACTTTTAAAGAACATTTATCTGCCCTCAAAAACCTCCCTCGTTTTTTGCGACTCATTTGGGATACCAATAAATGGATGACCCTAATCAATGTCTTCCTACGTCTACTCAAGGCAGGTATACCAGTGACGATGCTATATGTCGGTAAATTAATCATTGATGAAGTCATTCGCTTAATGGCAGTGACAGGTGAAGCCGATATGAGTTACCTGTGGAAAGTCGTTGCCATTGAATTTGCATTGGGCATCTTCTCCGAAGTACTCAACCGAGGTATATTGCTCATGGATGCTTTGTTGGGTGATTTAGTAGCCAACGAAACATCAGTGCGGCTCATTGCCCACGCCTCCGCCCTTGATCTACCCAAATTTGAAGATGCTACCTTTTACGATAAACTCGAACGAGCCAGACGACAAACAACGAGCCGTGTTGTGCTAATGTCGCAGTTGTTATTACAGGTACAAGATATTGTCACTGTTCTTTTCTTAGCAGCAGGTTTAGTTGTCTTTAACCCTTGGTTAATTGTACTACTAATTATTGCAGTTATTCCCTCCTTTTTAAGTGAAAACTATTTCAACAAACACCGTTATTCGCTTGCCCGCAGTTGGACACCCGAACGACGCGAATTAGATTATTTACGTTTTATTGGGGCAAGTGATACAACTGCAAAGGAAGTGAAGGTATTTGGCTTAGGAACCTTTCTTGCCAATCGCTTTCAGATACTTGCCGACAAATACTATAAAGCCAATCGTGGATTAGCCGTTAAAAGAGCCGTTTGGGGCACTTTATTTAATACTTTAGGTACAGCAGGCTATTATGCTGCTTATGTGGTGATTATCCTGCAAACAGTAGCAAAAGTTATTAGTGTGGGTGACTTGACTTTCTTAGCGGGTTCTTTCAACCGACTTCGCAATTTATTACAAGGTATTTTGACTCGTTTTTCGGCTATTGGTGAGTCAGCTCTTTACTTACAAGATCTATTCGACTTTTTTGATATGCAGCCCGATTATGGAGGTGCGGAAGATGGATGGCGCGAAATTCCCTCCACTATAAAGGAAGGTTTCATTTTTGAAAATGTGGGCTTCAAATATCCGAATACTGAAATTTGGGCACTTCGCAATGTTTCATTTCACTTACGAGCAGGTGAGAAACTTGCTTTGGTAGGTGAAAATGGAGCAGGTAAGACCACACTGACCAAGCTCATTTCGCGTTTATACGAACCCAATGAGGGGCGCATCTTATTGGATGGGCACGACTTGAAAGAATATAAACTAAGTGATTTAAGACAGAGTATCGGAGTCATCTTTCAGGATTTTGTACGTTTCAATATGAAAGCTTCTGAAAATATTGCGGTTGGTAATATAGGCGAGTTAGAAAAACAAGACAAAATTGTCCTTTCTGCCAATCAGAGTCTAGCGGATCGAGTGATAGAAAAATTACCTGAAAAGTATGATCAAATGCTAGGACGTCGCTTTACAGGTGGTGTCGATTTGTCGGGTGGTGAGTGGCAAAAAATAGCATTAGGACGGGCTTATATGCGTGATACCCAATTGCTCATTCTCGATGAACCTACCGCTGCCTTAGATGCACGAGCAGAGTATGAGGTTTTTCTTCGTTTTGCCGATTTGACAAAAGGAAAATCAGCTATTCTTATTTCACATCGTTTCTCTACTGTTCGTATGGCAGATCGGATTCTGGTCTTGCAAAATGGAAAGATGGTAGAATTAGGATCACATGAGGAGTTATTGGAGCAAGATGGCTATTATGCAGAGTTGTTTAATTTACAAGCAGAAGGATATAAGTGATGAAACGGTGAAACGTGCTACGATGAAACGTACGACGATGAAACGATGAAACGTGCGACCGTTAACCGTTCAACCATCAATCACCAGATGTATTACTTGTATTTACACTAGCTCCAGGCGCGTATTTGCTTTTAGGTAGTGCAGTTGGTGCACGCATTTTCTTTTCTGTTTTCAACTTACCATTTGCTCTAAACTGATCATTAAGAGGGCGTTTTTCAGTCAAATCACTAATAATCTTTGCATTGGCAGGTGAATCGTGGAAAAGGTTAAAATCTTTCCAATATTCTGGGCTATAAGAACGATAACGAGGCAAGTAGAATATACTTTTTTCTTCTGCTCTATTCTTTACATTAGTGGCGTAAATATACTTGGTTTCGAGTTTATTAACTTGTAACTCGGAAAAGAAGTTTAGGAAATATCGCTTGCCTTTAAAGTCGTAAATTACTTCGTGACTAGCATTGATATAGCTAAGGTATAATTTGCCATTAAGTTCTCGATAATTCATGACCGACTTGGTCTTATGGGGTGCTCCATTTACAATTTTACCTTTCAAGAGGTTTAGCGCATTGAGTTCAATTCTTAAGACTGCGTAGTCGGAAGTTCGAATGAAGAAATGCCCATTATATCGCCCACTTTTGGGGCTTTCAAAATCAAAACTAATACTATAAACGAGGTCTTTACCAGCATAGGTAAGGCTATCAATTTTGAGAGACTGTTTGGAAAAACGGTTTCGTTTGATGAAGCGTTTCCAATAGTTTTTATTGCGTAGTAAATTGCCACGAAGGGCATAGTTTATATCAATATAAAGGACGTAATCTCCTTCGTTGAGAATGTCTGTTACACGTATCTCATTGAGCTGTATCCCCTCTTTGGTTTTGGGATATACATTTTGGTAGCCTTCATGATCGTATATGGTGACAGCCGCCTCTGCTAAGGCGACATATTTTCCGTTTTCTTTGAAGTATTCCCGATAAAAACCATCCATGACATAAGACTTGGAAATATAGTTAGCAGGCAGGCGGTCAATAGCTATTTTAACGATCTCCTCAGCGGTCAATTCTTTAGGGCGTACTTCGAATGCGTCTAACACGTAGTTTTTAGCTTCTACATACACCATACAAGAGTCTTGATTCTTAATATGTGGAATGGAAATCGAGGTATTAGAGTAACCAATGGAAGAAACCTGCATGATAGCATCTTTGAATTCAATGGGAACATGGAATTCGTATTCGCCTCTTTCATTACTAACGGTTCCAATCGTTTCACCTTCGATACCTATATTTGCAAAAGGGACAGGTTCTTTGGTGGTTTCTTCTAACACTTTCCCTGTAATGACAATATTCTGTGCGACAGCAATATCACATAGTAGCATTGTAAATAAAAGGATTAGTAACTGTTTCATAATACGTAGTATTTCTCTAAATAACCCAATAATTATACCATTATAGGGCTATTTCAAAGGTAATAATAGGGGAAATATTGGGATGATAAAAGGGGGGACAATTTACTATTGTATATAACTAATTTGTGTTTGGATTATTATTTATTCACTGAATATTGTAAAATTTATGCCTACAGACTAATAATTTGGCTAAAACTTTGTTAATAGTATGTTAATATTCACCGACAATACCAAAACTCTTCTATTTATTATTTTATCTTTAAATGCCTATTTATCTGTAGGAAGTTTTCAAAAGTGTCTTTTTGAAAGTATATTTGTACAAATTTTTAAGGTTACCATCAAGCTTGATATTATTGAATAGTGTTAATTTAAACGATTTCGATAGATGATAGTTATAGTGGTGATTTAGAATACGTTAAGTGGCAAGCAAATAACTTATTATTTATATCATTAAATATAGAATCATGTTTAGGAATTTTTTGCTATTGTGTTTGTTGATCGGCATTTCTACCGCTAGTGTTATGGCTCAGGAAGTGGATACAAAAACATTAGACAATAGAAATACAAAGGTCAATGAGGATATTGGCAAGGGTTTATATCACCAACACTCCATTACATTAAATACGTTGGGTAAGCCTTTTCCTCCTTACAAAGAGTACCGTGAAACTGTTTATTTTTACTTTGTACTCAACAAAGGAGTGAGTAAATTAGCGAAGGTAATTGTAACTGGTAATATTGCTGGTCGTATGGAATATGCTGACTACTTGTACGACAGTGCAGGTGATTTAGTTATTTATGATTACAATGATGATACACGTCGTGCAGACTCTGATAAAACAAAGGCTTATTTCTTGAAAAAGAAATTGAAGAAATTATTCCGTCAAGGGGAAGAAATTCCTGCTGATATGTTTATCACTGACGATTTAGAAGTAGGTATTGATGCCTTGAACAAAGCTAGTATTTACAAGCGTCTGTTTGATAATATGGTGAAAGTTCAAGAAATGACTGACAAGGATAAAAAAGAGAAAAAGGAAGATAAGTAATGATTAAATAATTACTATCCTTCTTAGTTAATAATTAACAAAAAAGCTTGGAGCATTGAGTTGCTCCAAGCTTTTTTCTTTTTAGGCAATCTAAGTAAAGAGGAAAGAATAAATTGACCAAATTCCTAATCTGTATAATATCTCGTACTTCCCCCTTTCCCATATATAGGGAGCATCCATCCGAGTTTGATTCCGTAAAGTATATCCAGTCGTTGGTCTTCGTCAACGGAGCGAGTATCAAAATTAAAGCTTCTACGGCTTTGTGTAAAACCCTGGAGCATTTCTACTCCAATGAAAAAATTACTGCGTCGATTGCTTGATAAGCCCATATAACCAATAAATTGTTGGAGGACTGGACCTGAACTAAGGCGATCGTAACCTTTGGTATATTCCGCTCTTAGTTGTGGAGCAGTATCAAAGTCATCTTCTATACGCACTTTATGTAATAAGAAGCCTCCTCCTAGAATGACAAAAAAGCCAGTGTTTAGATTAGTACTCGGTTTCACTGGAAATAGTTTTCCTACATTTCCTCCTAGAAAATAGCCTCTTTCCAAAAAGGTGATTCCTGCGGGCAATCCGTCAGTTCCAACGATACTACCATCGTTTGCAACTAGGTTTTGAACAATGAGTGTATCTTGAATTTTGCCTCCAAAGATGATATTTGCTTCTATCCCCCACAAAAAATTGTTGAGTGTTTTATATCGGTAACTCAAGCCAGCATGTCCATTGAGTCCAAATCGGTCTTTTAAATCTCCTCCTGGAAAGTGGACACCACCTTGTACACCAACGAGGTGAATGGTGACTGGTTTAATTTTCTCCTCCTCATTCTCTTGAGCATAACAAATAGCTGATATCAGGAGGCTAAATAGGAGAAACGTACTTATTTTTAGTATCTTTCGCATGATTTGAGGTATTTATAATTGCGAATTTAGGCAATTGGTACTAATTTAGTTGTTTAATAAAGAAGAATAAACAACTAATGTTAGAATCTATTTGTGAACAAAAAAAATTAAGATAAACATGTCATCTAAAAAAGGCGATTTTTTTACTAGTATTTTTGAAAGTGTAAGTAAGGAATTAGGTAATGCAGGTAAGAGTCTCAATGAAATGTTAGCTCCTGACGATATAGGAACTAAAGTACCTGCCATCAATATCATTGATTTAAATGACCGCATTGAGGTACAGGTAGCTGCTCCTGGTATGGAGAAGACCAATTTCAGTATAAATGTAGAAGATGATGTATTGGTCATTTCTTCGAAGGGGCAGGAAGAATCTGATAAAATGAATTTTGTACAGCGTGAATTTGGTTTTGGGCCTTTTAAGCGTTCCTTTGAGGTGCCGAAGGAAGTGAATATTGGAGGTATTGGAGCAGCTTACGAAAAAGGACTACTAAAAGTAACGCTTCCTAAAAAAGAGGAATTTATTAAAGAAAGTAAGTCAGATATTGAGATTTGGTAAGTTACGGTTGAACGGCTGAAGATAGAACGTGAATCGTTCAACCGTCAGCCGTTCAACCGTTAATCGTTTTATTTTTTTCCTTCTGCTAGTTCAATCCCATATTGATCTACTAGGTATACTAAACTAGCCATTCCAGCGACGCCTAGTTCTAATTCCCGCTTATTTACATTTTCAAATACATCGTTTGCCGTATGGTGGTAATCGAAATAACGTTGTGAATCTGGCACTAAACCTACACAAGTGGTTCCAATTTCTTTTAGGAACTTAATATCTACTCCACTAAATCCTTCTTCGAAAATATGCAATTGATAAGGTTCTA
>JAHDHP010000278.1 GCA_020631245.1 Bacteroidota bacterium
GAAATAGAAAAGATAAATCAAGAGGGAGAGCTTGGTTTCATCCAGTTAAACGTTCAACAAGCAGAGATTGCATTTGGTGTGATTAATGATGCTGGTTTTTTAACAATGAATGGTGTATATGGTGGATTTGGTGATGATTTTGCCTTTGATGTGATGGCAAAATCCAACAATGAAGCGGTAATCGTTGGCTCTACCCAGTCTGATCGTTTTTTAATTGAATCGGATGAATCTATTGAACGAAAAGGAGGAAGTGATGTATGGGTGATGGAGATTAGTCCAGAGGCACGATAATCTCCAACACTCGCATATCGCTCCACCCCACCACTTCTGGAAAATACATGAGTCTGGTAGAAGAAGGATTAACATGATACTTACCTGGAATTTGAGCGCGTAAGAGATAGCTATAACTGGCACTCGCTCTTTCTTCATTAGCTCCAAGTGAAGTAGCGGTCAATACGAGGCGATTATCTCTAAATTCTTGATAGGCAAACTGATGATTTTTTCTAATATCTGAAATGATGTATTGCTGGCCATCTTGTAGGTGTTCAATTTGTAAACTCGCTTTATCTTTTACAAACTCACAACCCGCAGGAATAGGATGTTCAATCAATAAAAATTCCTGAGCTTCCTCAAGCCACAACTCGTTATTTACCTCTATCAAATCACCTGATTTTATTTCTTGCTTTTCAATTGCCTTTCGGCGATAAAAGAAGAAACCAGAAAGCGTATCTCTTACTTGTTCGAGCAGATAATAAGTTTGCCGTACCTCAAAAATAGCTGCTTCTTTATCGAGTTGGGCAAGTTGGTCGGGACTGGCAAAATAATGCAATTGTGTCGTATTATAGCTCGCTCCTTTTCCTTTTTGAATAATTTCAATGGTATTCTCCCCTACTTCCAATAGTTTATTGGAGTCGTTGTTGGTGTCGAGAAGTTCAGGATCGAGGCTTGCTAAAAATTGCTGCGATTTTAGTCGAATGGTTTTGCCTTTTTGATATATATTCTTTTGGGTAAATTGCTGTTGAAATACCTCCTCCCCATTGACTTTTACTAGTAAATTATAATCGGGATGTAGTTCTTCTTTGATAAGCGGAACGAGACAATCAATCACGATTGCAGTTTGACGCGTATTGTGCCAACTCTTACCCTGTCTTTTGGTCAACAACCATTGAGTAGCTGGTGGAATGAGGGGGTGATTAGGGTCTATTTGTAGGAGGGCTTTGACGACATTAGCGGTTATTTCTACGGGGTCATTATACCAACGACGAATATTTTCTTTCTTCTTGTATTGCCAAAAGGCCATGCTATTACCTAGCTTAGTCACACTAGCTTCTATGCGTTCTAACATTACCTGTTTCATGCTATCCTCTTTTTGCAAGATGGCTACTTGCAACCAGTTTGCTTGCTCAAAAGGATTAGTGGAGTAATGGTAAATACTATCTTTATCTAATTCTACCCAATCAGCATAGGCTTCTACCGAATTCATTTTGAAGGCAGTGAGAAACACTCGTGATAGATCCATTTGATATCTTTCTTGATAGGCATACTGGGTTCGGTTTTCGAGTATCCTTCTACCCATATCTAGCATTTGTTGATCCACCTCATAACCTGCATCTTGAGCCTTGATTAAGCCAGAAAGCACATAGGCAGTAAATTGGGTATTAGGCTGATCATTTGACCACCAGCCCCAGCCCCCATTGGGTCTTTGTAAGGTTTTTAGTCGCTTTAATCCTTTTTCTACCATTTTATCAAGGGTAGCTTTTGAAATACTTTGTGGTACATCTTGCCCTAACTCTTGGAGGGTATTAGCGACTATAACCGTAGGCAAAAAGCGATTCATGGTTTGCTCGACACATCCATAGGGATAGTCTGCCAAATCATCGAGTGAACTAAGCAAGGTAGCTGCGATTGATGGAGCAATATTGATTTGTAGTTCTGCCGCTTGTAGATCAGTAGAAGGATCGAGATTGACTTTTATCATCTGTGTCTCCGTGTCCGATAATTTGACAAAATCACTTTCTATCATTTCCAATCCTTGTGCTTGTACAGGCACTTTGGCTTGCATGGCATCTGATTCTTCATTGGTGAGTGCTTCCACATTTAAGGTCGTCAAACCTGTATAAGGGGCACTGACCTTCCAATCAACTCGTTCCTTTTCGCCCGCTTTTATTTTTACCTGCGCTTCTTTTTCGCTTTGTGCTAACCCTTTGGTCTCCAACTTAAAATGGACTTGTTTTCCTTTATTTAAATAATTATGCGCATTAGTTGCAATCAACAATTCATCTCCTTGTGTCAAGAATCGTGGTGTTTCCATACGCACCAATAAATCCTTTTTGACGACGGTACGCACATGGTGTTGTCCTACTTTGGTATCGGGAGTAATCACCCAAGCAACACTACGCCAGTTGGTGAGATTATCAGGCAATTTGATCTTGACGGGTGCTTCTCCTTTTGCATTGGTGGTGATGTTTGGATTCCAGTATATTGCATCTTGAAAATTGGTACGAAGTTGAGCATCTACTAGCTTGGGCAACTCACCGCTCTCATTTTCATTCTCACTAATTTCAATTCCATCAGTAACTCCATATAGAGGATCATGACGAGGCATACTAGGTGGTGGTGGGGGTGGGGGTGGTGGGGGAACTGCGTATATAGGAGCATTTACTACATCCATTCGGAGTACATGCGTGTTATGAGTATAGGAATTACTATAAAGAGTGCTATAATTACTACTATAACTATTGGCTGTACCATAAGTGGTAGATTTACTATTTCTTCCTCCTCTAATACTTCCATTTATTCGCCCCTTATCAGGTATCTCTAGAAAATATCCTCCCGTATACCAATTGGGTAAATAATTGGCCAAATCTACAAAGTCATTCCAAATAGGTATATCAAATTGGATGGTTCCTGTTTTATTTTTAAGATCTTGCCCAACAAAAGACCAAGCTAAAGAAAGCTTACAATATGCTGCCTTTTCAATAACAATAGTATATCTTGTTCTAAGCTCTAGTTCTTCAAATAAATATTCACCTGTAGCATTTGTACTAATCGTTTGAATGGTATCAGGTTCCTCATTTCTACGAAGCTCAAACAAATGTACTTTTACATTTTCGGCTGCCCGACCATTATTCAAATAATATATTTTTCCTTGTAAAACTCCCTGCTCTTCAGGAATAGCTTGCTTCTCCGCAATCGCATCTATTTCTAATGCCTGCAAAAAGCTTTCAGGAGACTCAATATCTATCTCCATTTCATTGAAAGCAGGCAATACTTTTCTTTCCTCTACTTTATTAAGCAATACTTCTTTGTTATCTGTCCCTCCTAGACTAACATTCAGTACTACATCTCTATTTTCAAAAGGGATCGCTATATTATTGACCTGCGCCTTTTTTCCGTTGGCAGCAAAGGTAATATCAGTATGAGAAAGGGTAAAACCAATGATCGCATAAAAGCCATTCTCATCACAATTAAAGGTTTTTGATCCAAAGGTAATAGATGCGTTTGGAATCCCTTCGTTTGTTTCCTCATCTATCACATAACCATATAAAACAGGGTGTTTGGTATTCCACGTTTTATTAAAATCATTCACTTGAAACCAATCAGCAGAACTAAGCCATCGTCCCCTTTCAAAGGACTTGCCTATGGTTTCTTCTCGTACATTTAAAGAATAATCAGATAGGGTATCAACTATACGTTGTAACTGGAAACCAGCTTGGGAAGTACCAATATTAGGCGCGTATTCATTAGGAGAATAAAATATTTGATGAAGTGCCTTATTTTGATCAGGATATAAAAATTGAATGGCTTCATCATAGGTACTTAAGCAAACATCTGCATTAGGAACAGGCTTACCATCTTGATCCTTTACTTGCAATGTAGCTGTTGCAGTATTGCCTGGCTGATACTCTTCTTCGTCAAATTGCAAGGCTACCTGAAGCATTTTGTGGAAAGGCTCTACCATAAATGCTACTTCGTGTTGCTTCCATTTACCTCCTATAAAAGCGAACACACTCACTTTGTATTGCCCATATGCATCTTCAGGAATGGGGAACTCCATAAATTCATGTTCAATATTGGCTTTAGCATTTTTATCTTTCAAATCATTAGACCTTAACACATATTTATAATAATCAACAATAGCTTGATTATGTAGTACTACAATGGCATCTGTTTGTTCTTCAAAAATAAAACAAGCAGACAATGTTGCTGTTTCTCCAGGTCGATAAATATTTTTGTCAAATTCCAGATACGAATTTCCTTTTCTCTTTACAAAACTAGAAGTAATAACTTTGCAGTAAACAGTCGTTCTAACCTCTCTCTTTTTCTCATCATAGGCCTCCAATAAAAACTCATATCTTCCTAAGTCAGTAGGCTTATAAAGAAAAGTAACCTCTCCTTGTTCATTGCTTTTTAACACCAATGTATCAATAACTTCATTATCCTTTTTCACATAAGCCCGTATCGTAGTCGCAACAGGTTCTTTTGAAAAATTGGTAGCTACAACAGTAAATTTAACAGGCTCGCCTTCTTCATAAAAGTTATTCATTTCTTTCACCTGTAAACTAAAACTACGATGCAAAGTATGAGCTATAGCTCCTCCACTAACTGCATTTCGACTATCATCTACCACCAAAGCCTTAAATGTCCACTTTGTATTGTCACCACCTGTCAATAAATCTGATTTCGGAATAATGATTTCATACTTCCCCTCCTCATCTAAATCATCTGATCCCATATAAACAGTTGTTGGGTTTCTAGGCAACACACTATTAATCCGATCTTCATACCACCAAGCATGAGGATGATTACAATACCAGGGTATAGCGTACTCTTCTTTTTCTAATGAGTAGACGAGCAGCCCATTGGCTACAGGCGCGCCAAAGTAATACTTTGCTTCGACCACTACCTTCATCGAATCACCATCCTCATATTGTTTTTTATCCAAATTGACCAGTACTTCAAACTCTGGTTTTTTATACTCTTCTACTTGAAACTGGGTAATTGCAGAAACTAACTTTACCTCCTTATAATCCGCATCTCCAGGATAAATAACCCTATTTTGAATTTCATACTTCCCCAATCGCATATCTTTTTCGATATACAAACTATCTGAAAAAGTACCATTCGCGCCTAATTTCACTTTTCTAGTATACAAGCTCACTCCATCTTTTCTCACCTCATACTTCACCGAATCATTAAACACCTCCCAAGTATCATGCGGACGCCAACGATAAACACCTTTAAAATGTACCCACTGTTCTGGCCGATAAGCAGGTCGATCCGTAATAAAAAGAGCTTTATAAATACCGCCTTGTTTATTATACATGGAAATAAACCACGCATCAGATACAATCAACTCTTTATCTTTTTGCGCTACTAAAATCCCTCCTCGGCGTATAAGATTAAGACTAGGACTAATCGAGTGTGCCATCCCCTCACTTGCTTCCTTTTCCCCATCAAAAATAAAATGCGCTACTCCTTCTTTTGTCTTATCTGGCTTTAAGAACTCACCACTCCTATAAAAACGAATCTGATAACCTTCCAACATTTGCTGTGCTGACCGATCCAGTACCATTCCTAACAACTCATGATTTAATTGACTGGCAATCAAGGCATAATTAGAAACAAAAATAGGAATCTGCACGCGTTCTTGTTCATGAATCGCTTCCAAAACATAACATCCACTTGGTAGTTTGTCTACAAATAAAACTTCTCTTTGATTACTCGACAAAAGCTTCGACCATTCCTTTTTCAGGGGCAATTGCGCTATTAAATTATCATCCAAAAAAGCATCTTTCGATTTCAAAAAACCTGCATCAAACAATATACTAGGATCGGGCAATTGATACAAAGCCAAGCGCAAATTCGTTGCTTTGATCGTGGTAGTCCCTACCCAATTAAAATTTACTTGTACCACCTCCTCCTCTGTAAATACTTTGTCCGTTGACAATTGAAAAGGCATTGCCACCACCTGTTGTATACCAAGAAACAACAAACAACACATTACCGAAACAAATATTCTTTTCATATAAAATTAATTTTACAGCAAAATAACCAAACTTTATCTATTTTAAAAAAACAAATTTACAT
>JAHDHP010000279.1 GCA_020631245.1 Bacteroidota bacterium
GAATCGAAAGGAGATTATACCCTTATTCATACTACCCACAAAAAGCATATTGTAAGCAAAACCATTAAGGAGGTGCTGGCACTCAACCAAACCGACCTATTGCGCTGTCATAAATCCTATGCCATTCATATCAATGCGATTGATCGTATCGTAGGAAATATTATTACTATTCTAGGTAATGAGATACCCATTGGCAGGACTTATAAAAACGACTTGTTTATACGGCTTAATTTGATTTAAGTAGGTAACACACTTGTTCCCTTCTCCAAAAACAGGTATATTCTTATACTATGAAATCACCATTCCCAGGCATGGACCCTTTTTTAGAAGGAGCAATGTGGCCAGATGTCCACAATAGTTTGATCTATCAAATTCGCCAATTGATTGCCCCAATGATAAGTCCAGGCTACATTGCTAAAATTGAACCTTATACTGCTTTCGATCATGAACCCGATCAGGATATTGGTATTTTGTATCCAGATGTAGCAGTATTAAAACGCAAATCGGACGACCTAAATTTACTCCAAGAAGAAGACCCACAATCTTATACATTAATAACGCCACCTTCTGTCACCATTCCTATTCTCCAAACTCCGATAGAACATCAAATTCCAACCCTAGAAATTCGAGATGTATCCAATAATCAACTCATTACAGTCATTGAAATCTTATCCCCCATTAACAAAAGGGGTAAAGGATTAGAACAATACCTAGAAAAACAACAACAACTCATTGAAGGTCAAGTACACCTTATAGAAATAGATTTATTGCGAAGAGGACAACGAGTAATCAATTCCCCTTTACTACCCATATCTCATTATCTAGTTAGCCTTATTAGAGGCGGCAAACCACAACGGCAAATCTGGGCTTTTAACATACAAGATGCACTACCCACTATACCTATTCCGCTCAAAGCCCCTGATAAAGATGTCATTCTCAACTTAAATACAGCTTTAATAGCCGCTTATGAAATTGGGCATTATTATCTTTCTATCAATTACCAACAAATTCCTCCACCTCCCCTATTTTCCGAAACAGACTTATTATACATAACAAAAACATGTAGCTAATCATCTTTCACCTCAAAACTTTAACTATGAAGTCACTCTTTTACACATTTGTTATACTCCTAGTTGCCTCACAAATAAGCATCGCTCAAACGAATAAAAAGGTCGTTCATTCCAATACCGAAAAAACCTATTTTATCGAAGGAAATGAAAAACACGATTGGTATTTAGATCCCTCTCTTGACCCAGATGTCTATACACTCGACAAACACGATGGCACTCAACATCTTTCCTTTTACACGGACATTGATTCATTGAAACTCCAAATCAAACCAGGGGAACAGTATGATTTTACAGTAATATGGAATGGAGACTCTTGTAAAACAAGTATTCAAAGCGAAGCCCCTATCACCAAATACCTGTTGCTAGAACCCGCTTTTCACGACACTATTCCCTTTACGCTCACCGGCAAAAACAACCTCAAAGTAAGCGCCATCCTCAATGGAACAGACACCTTAGCATTACACTTTGACACAGGTGCTTCTGGAATCGCATTGACCCGTGAGGCAATCAAAAATAAAACAACATTAGTCGAGAGAGAAAACCTACCTAGTAGAGATTATACGCGCCTCAAACAAAAAGTGTCGCTAAATATTGGGCAAAACACTTGGGAAGATCAAGCCACTTATCCCGTTTCTATTGCTCCCAAAGAAACAGATGGACACTTTGGATGGACACTCTTTGATGGGATGGTCGTAGAAGTAAACTATGATAAAGGAATCATGATTGTCCATTCTTCATTATCCAAAATTCCGCGGGGATATACCAAAGTAAAAATGGAATATATCAACTCTTTATTTTGTATTGACGGCACCTTAAAAGTGGGTAAAGAATCTTTTACCAATCGCTACCTATTTGATACAGGTTACCAACGAGCCATTCTCCTTGATAAACAACTAAATGCAGATGATCAATTTCCTCAAAACCTTCCTGCTATCAAAGAGAGTATCTTACGTAATGGACAAGGAGACACCATCTTTACCAAAATTGTCAATGGAGATATGTTTAAATTAGGAAAGAAAAAATTGAAAGATGTACCTACACAGCTACTCGTCACCGATAATCCCGCACGTTTTAAAACCCACATCTTAGGAGGTGAACTCATCAAACGCTATAATCTCATTCTCGATTTTCAAAATAACTTTATGTACCTAAAACCCAACTCCTTGAAGAAGGAAAAATATGCAGATCAGTCATAGTAAACGATAAAAACGACTCAACAATCCAATCACCCAATCATCCTTTTTTGGGCGTGTCCCCAATGTCATGGAAATAAGGAAAAATCATAGATATTACATAAAATCAAATATCATTGTATCCCTTCTATGGACTATGGACTGACAACTATGGACTAAAAATCTGACACCTGAATCCTGTCTCCTGAAACCTTAATTCAATGACATTGGGCGTGTCCCTCCAAAGGGTCTCAGGAACTGGGGGAAGCACAGCCATACTTATTACCTCAATCCATCAGTCCCCCATTCCTTCAATCCCTATTACGGGTCAGGCTATCCGCTTGTAGTTGCCTCACAGTCACTAGTTCAGCTTATGCCTAGCAGTGTCTTGCCGCTGTCAGCCCTGCTAGTCATTGCTTCACAAAGTGGCTGTTTCGTCAAGCTACCACTACTATCCTTCACGCGTAAAGACACAAATTAAATATTCACACCTAATATAAAAAACCGACCACCACACCATTCACCACACCACACCACACCACAGATACTATTCGCCACATTTTTCTACATCAAAGCGTTTTTTAATTGAAATTTGTAAGGACAAACATTATTTGTTCATTTATTTAAATCAATACAGATGAAAAAGCTACTTCAAAGTATAGCCTTATTAATAGGGCTTAGTATCACGATACCATTAAAAGGTCAGGTGATTATTTATGACGATATCAATTACCAAGGAAACGCTCAACAACTTAATTTAAATTGGCATGATTCTTTAGCTTTGCAAAAAGGTATTGGAATAAACAAATTAAAATCCATTCAAATCGAAGAGGGGTATGAGGTGAAGTTATATACAGATGGCAAATTCAAAACTTTATTAAGCACGTACGATAAAAACGTCGATCAGACAAGCACTGCTGATATTAATGCACTGTCTATAAAGGTTATAAAAAAAATAGATGAGAATTATTCCAAGGCTCCTCGATTTTTAAATAATTTTCAAGTTATTTTCAAGGCAACTCCAAGTGGTAGGAAGCAGTTGACTGGTAATAAACATCCTATAGACTTGACTGGCGATGATAAAGGGAAAGGAGAATTAAGAGCTTTGGTTAAAGTAAATGGAAAAGTAAGAGGTGTTATTGGGATCGACAACCAATCATTGAGTACTATTTATGTACCAGGAGATGTTCCATGGGAGGGATGGTACGAAAACAATTACTCTGCCCCCTTACAAACAAAAGAAAAAAAGAATCTTTATTTGGGAGATTATGAATATGAGGAAGAACTTGAGCTTACTTTAGAAGTCTGGGAAGACGATGATGAGTTAATAGCAAATGACCCAAAAGCCTGGATCAAGAATTCAGGTGATGATGACTTATTTAGTGTTACTTATAAAGTTCAGGTGAAGTTCAATAGATTAGACATTATAAAAACCTTGAAAGAGCCAGAAATAGCACTCGTTGGTACACGATTTAGCCAGATTACACAGAGCGGATTTTTGGTTTATCATAAGAACAACACTCCTGTACCTTTATATAATGAGAATGGCAAATGTTCAGATTCCATTCGTCAAATTGTGCTATTCAAAGGTTTTTGGCTCGATATAAGAGGCAATGGGCAACAAAGGCTAAAAATCCTTGGTGTTCCAAACAAAATGATTAATATGAGAGAAATCAATGGATTAGATCAAAAAGATTGGTATATGTATTATATTCAATATGGAGAGCAATATTAAGAAACCGAAGACTCTTCGAGGCATCACCAATTATAGAATCGTTCAATCATGAACCCACCCTTCGTCGCACAATACCCGCGTGAGGGATAGTAGTGGTAGATTGGCGAAATAGCTACTTTGTGAGGCAAGGACTAGCAGGGCTGACGAAGGCAAGACACTGCTAGGACTATGCGGAACAAGTACCTATGAGCCAACTACAAGCGGATAGCCCGACCCTATTTTGTTGATAAAGATGCTGCCAGCGATATGCTGGTGGCATCTTTATCAACAAAAATAGGGACACGCCCAACAAAATACTATTTAATCACATGTACGTTACCTTTGAGCGTCTGTATTGTACCATCAATAAGCGTCACTTCCATAAAGTACACATAGGTACCAAGTGGTACTAACTCGTCACGGTGTGTACCATCCCAGCCTCCTTCTTCCCCATTATGAAAAACACCATGATATACCTGCTCGCCCCAACGATTGTACACATACATTTCGTAAGATTCAATTGAGTTTCCAATTAACTGGAAGGTATCATTCGCTCCATCATTGTTAGGTGTAAAAATATTGGGGACGGCAAGGTGTATGTCTTCGATGACTTCGACATCAATACTGATACTATTACGACAACCATATACATCAATAACGGTGAGGTCGTAAATGGTGGAGCTTGGTGGAGTAACAATTTGTTGGGAGCAAGTAGGACATTCGATATCCGTTCCAGAAGAAATCCAATTGTAACGCAGTGTGCCTGCTAATCCAGAACTTGCTAAGACATTTAAGTTTACTTCTTCTCCTTCATTAATCAACCATTTTTCAGTAGCATCAAGACTTACACCAGATACAGGGATTGTTATTTCGGCTCGTTCTACACAATCTCCATTTTGAACGACTAATTCAATGTTTTGAATTCCTGCTGCCTCCCAAGTGAGGCTGTGTGGTCCTGCGCCTTGTAAGGTGGTGGTATTATCGCCTGTAATGGTCCAGCTATAGTTGCCTGCCATTTCTGAAGTACTGAGGTTGAAGCTATCTCCTACACAAGCTTGGGCACTGGACGTATTGATAGTTGGTGTTTGGATTTGTATGACTTCTAGGTCAAAAGTGGTGATTCCTTCACATCCATTATTAGTAACAGTTACTTCGTAGGTTCCATCTTGAGTAGCGGTGATACTGGAAGAGATATTGCCATTGCTCCATTGATAACTATCGTAACTCCCCTCCACGCTTAAAGTACTACTTTCTCCTGCACAAATACTGGCTTCGCCAACAATACTTGGTGTAGGTAATGCTTCCCGACTTACCGATACACTTGCTTGTCCACTACATCCACTTGCATCGGTAACAGTGAGGGTATAAATACCTGTTTCATTTACGGTAATACTTTCACTTGTTTCACCTGTATTCCATAGATAAGTATCATAGCCTACTCCTGCATTTAGCGTGGTAGCATTTCCTTCACAGAAGCTCAAATCACCCGTTATGCTAGGGCTTAAACTATTGGCTGCTGTTACGTCTATACTTCCTGTTCCTTCGCAACCATCTGCATTGGTAACAGTAACGGAATAGGTATCGCTGGTACTAACTTGTATATTCGAACTTGTTTCGCCTGTTGACCAAAGATAAGTAGCTCCTGCTAATTCAGTGACACTCAAACTGCTACTTCCTCCAGCACAGAAGGTTTCTGAACCTGCTATTTCACCAGTAGGAAGCACTATCGCTTCTACATTGACAGATGCTTCCCCTGAACAGCCATTGCTATCCGTCATGGTGACACTATAGGTATCTGTTTGATCAACCACTATTGAACTGCTTGTTTCGCCTGTTGACCAAATAAAGCTATCAAAAGTGCCTGCAATGCTCAAGGTAGTATTATCACCGACACAGAAACGTGTTGCTCCATCAATACTTGGAGGAGGGAATAATAGCTCACTTACTGTTGCTGATGCGGTTCCATTACAACCATTGAGATCGGTAACAGTCACTGAATAATCATCAGCAGTACTAACAGTAATAGATCGTGTTGTTTCGCCTGTTGACCAAATATAATTATCATAGGTAGTACTAACGGTAAGTGTGGTACTTCCTGTTTCACAAATACTCAAATCACCCTCTATGCTAGG
>JAHDHP010000280.1 GCA_020631245.1 Bacteroidota bacterium
TCATTGGTTTTGAGTTGCGGCATAAAGAATGCCGTTTCTTGGAGGTTTTTGCGGATAGGGGCTGTTTTGCCTTTATGAGCAGGTGCAGCACCTGGTTTATAGACCCTGTTAGAAGCTTCTTTAACTAGCATCTGTTCTTGTACTACAGAACCATCTCTTTTTCTGGTGGTAACGGTTGCCATTTTTGCTTTAGGGGCAGGAGGTGGAGGTGGGGGTGGAGCTGCTGCTACAGCCATGTCTGCTTCCATACTCATCATTCGAGGACCGCTATTATAAGCATAGCCATATCTACCTTGTCCATGTAGCCCTGCACCGAATAAATTCAGGCGATCATAAGATTGATATCGAGTAGAATGTCTTTTAGTGTGTTTGTGTTTATTATAAATTTGGCTACCTCGAACATCAAAAGAGGCATTGTATAAAATAGAACGGTAATAATGTGCATTAAAAGGAGCTAAGTCCCAACTGTGAGGGATAAACTCATCAAGAGAGGCATCGTACATGCCTGTGAGTAATTCGGCGGCAGCCCATTCTTTGTCGGCACCTTTGATGGTGAGTTGCCATTCTTCTTTTTTACCAGGCTCTAGTTTATCACGATAAGTTTTGACACTTATATCGAGTTCTTTGTTGGTATAAGGAACAGTAATAGTTTGTTGAATCGTGTAATGATCATTGAAACGGGTCATAGATACTTCCACAGAAATATCTCCTCGGTACTGTTCTTTGATAGGGATGCTATAAATGCTTTGTTCTTTGTCGAGGCTAATCCATTCTTTGTCAATGATTTTATCTCTATGTTTTACGATGATCCAAGCGCGGCTATTTTTGGCAGCACTACCAATAAGTAGATCCACTGTTTCACCAGGTTCGGCACTTGTTTTAGAGAAAGCATGCCAGAATACTTTATTGGAAGGGACTGTTTTTTCGGTAAAGGAAAAGAGGGTAACGACTTGTTTCCATTCTACGGCTTCTCCATATTTATCTTTACTGGTGAGACTTAGTAAATAGGTACCTGAAGGTTGATCTTTTAAAAAGGAGAATTCCATTTTTTGATCTTTGGAGGTCGTGATTGTTTCCGAGAAAACTTGTTGTTGTTTTGCCCAATTAGTAGGGTCATCTTCATCTTTGTAAATAGCATGTGGGAATTTTTCAATAAAAGCTTCCTTGGTCATTATGGCTGTATCTGGTGCATTTCCTATTTTGCGCTTTAGGAGTCGATCAGGATCTTGTAGGCGATGCATAGTGACCTTGACGCTTGCTGCTTCAAATTCACCTGCTAAATTGCTAGTGGTGATAGGGAATTGTAATTCACTTTGTTTGTCGAGTGTTGCAGGAATAGTAATACTAGCCATTAGAGCTTGGTAGCCTACGGGAACACTCGTACTGGAGCTTTGTGTTTCTCCATTAATATCTGTTACATCCGCGCTGACTTCATAAATGAATTGTGGCTTTTGAGAGGCATCAATTTTTAGGTCTGGAATGGCGTCGAAATTGATGGTGAATTTACCTGTCTTATCCGTAGTAGTCGTTCCATTGGTAATGACTCTTTCTTGTGAATAAGGAGTACTTCGGTGGTAATAATGCCAACCCCAATAAGGGAATTTGGCTCGACGGGTTACGCGGTAAGTTACGGTTGCATTGTCGAGTTGGAAGCCTGCAAATGCTTTGGCTTGTCCTGTGAGACTTACTTCCTCATTGAGGCGGTAACTACCTTCGATGGGGTCGAAGCTTACTTCAAATTTAGGGCGTTTATATTCTTCTACTTGGAAGGTTGTACCACCGTATTTACTGGTTCGAATATGCATTCTTCCATTGAGTAAGCCAGAAGGGATTTCGAAGGTTCCTTGAATGCTTCCAAACTCATTGGTTGTATAATTTTGTTCGCTTATTTTTTGATAGTTAACATCTAGAAATTCAAGGGTAACCTTTTGTCCTTTTGCGAGTGTATGATCGTTTTCTTTGGGGTCTAGATTGAGTAATATTCCTTTGAAGTAGACGGTTTGTCCAGGGCGATAAATGCTACGATCAAGGAAGTAGTATAATTGTTTTGATGCTCGGTAATTGGGTTGGCGAATTCCATCTTGTGCTTCAAAGCTGAAGGTGTCTTCTCCCTTTTTTAGTTCTACGAGTAGGGCATTACGTTGTGTGTTATTAGGAGGATAGATAAAACGTCCCTCTTTATTGGTGGTTCCTTCTTTTAGTTTGTTGAGTATATATTTTCTAGATTCCCAATCATATTTGCGGGAGTATACTGTTACACTAGCATCTGGAATGGCTTGTCCTGTTTCGCGATTTTGTACCATCCAGTAGAGTTGGTTTTTTTCTTGATCTACCTTTTGGATAGCACTTAAGTCGGTAACCGTGATAATTGTATACGCTTGTAGTCCTTTGAAGTCGGAACGGTCAGAAATAAGTACGATATATTTGCCATATTCTTGCTTAGGTACTTCTATCCAAGTAGTATGTTGTCGATAATCATCTGTTTTTACTAGTGCTTGTTCCCAAGCTTGTTCATGTTTCGATTCTTCTAAGTATTTAGGGATATTATCTTCCCCTCGTTCATATCGAAGTGCTTTTTCTAGTTGGGAGTCAACTCGATAGATACGCCCGTAAATTTTGTCAATATTTTTGAAGTACAGTTTGCTTCTGATAGGCTGGTTGGGTAGATAGTTAGCTGTTCCTCTAAAAGAAAGACTTAATTCTTCTAAACGAGTGATTATATTACGACATTCATTGGTCCATCTTCCCTGTGGGTATTTTTCGATTACTTCTTTACAAATAAGCATTGCCTTTTTATTACCATCATTATCATGGTTTTTATTCGAAGGCGTCCTTTCATCATGGTTTACCAATTGCATATATTCATTGGCTAACTGTGATTGAATGAGACTATAATACTCATTGTCATTAAAATCTTTTCCTAACTGCGTTAATGCATCTCGATATAGTTGATCTTTATTAGGAGCAATATGGATTTGTTTAACAAAGCTCAGTCGCTTTAATTCTAAATCCATTAGTGGATAATTGGGTTTGTTTGCAGAACGGTGGTAATGAAAAAAGGTAAGTTCTTGGTATAGTCTTAATGCGTCGTGTTTGAAAGATTGTTCGTCGGTATTGGTAAATAACAAACCTGCAAAATCTTTAGCTGTGCTAAAAGCTCTAAGGTCATCTAATTCGAATTGATCACTAGCTTTGGATATATTGGCTTGGTCATTTCCTAAAAACAGAATAGCACGGTGGGCAAATAAATCGTATAAGGTAGGGCGGTATGTTTTTGATTCGCTTTCAGTAGTAATAATGGCGAGGTAATCTTTAAGGTCGGTATTTTGGAGTAGGACTTTGGAGTCTAGAGAAGCCATATAATGTTTACGAGCTTCTAGGCTAAGTCGGGAGACATCCCATGTGGTAAAATCATTATCGTCTCCTGCACCTGCTGTTCGTTGTAAAATGGAGTAGCGGTTACTTTGAAAATATTGCCAGTAAAATTCTCCTAAAATAGAATTATAAAAAGCTTTGGTGGGTTCGTCCGCTTTTTCGATTCGTTCTTTTAAATCTTTTACAATTTTTAATTCACTATTTTCAACTAATATGTTGTCATATTTGTATAGATGTAGTAGTGTTTTAATGATTTGCGGGTCATTATTGCTTTTAACAGCCTTTTCATAAATTTCTTTTACCAATTTTTGAGCAGATTCTGTTTTTCCTTTATTTTCGAACTTGGTTACTTCCCGCCAATCGTTTTTATAATCATCAGGGGGTAAAATCATTTGGGTGTTGTTAGCGTTAGTAGATATGGGAGGAGTGGGAATGAGGTAAAATGCCATAGATAACAAAGCCAAGCAGCAAATTGCTAAACATAACAGGCGGTACGAAAGATATTTCATGGTTTGTGTTTTTGTAAGTGGAGTTGATGTATCTTTGTATGAATTAAAAACTAACTAGATTGTAGGGAGGTTCATTATATGAACCAATCTACTTAAAAAGATGTCCTAGAATTGTAAACGGGTGTCTGTGTGGAAAGATTTTGACTAAATCAATAATTTAACAACATGAATATAAGCAAAAAAACACATATTACCTCGTTTTTCTTTTGTCTCTTCTGTTTCTTTTCTGTCACTTCTATACAAGCCCAAAAGGGGAGTGTAGCCCCTAATGTAAAGATAGAGGATATTCCTGTAGAAGAAACGACCTTAGTAGTTACTGATTCTTCAAAATTGGTGCTGAACGAAAAACAGTGGGGACCTTATCCGACCTTGTTGTGGCAAATTACTTCTTCGGAGCAACAAGATACTTCTTATTTATTTGGTACGATGCATTCTACCAATGAGCGTGTGCATCAAGTAGGAGATACGATTGTACATTGGTTGCATCAATGTGATGCTGTTGCTTTGGAGTTGGATATGGAGGAGGTGAATCCTTTTGGCATGATCAAGGCGATGATGATGAAAGATACGAAGTTGAAAGATTTGTATGAAGATGAGGAGGATTATAAAAAGGTAAAGAAATACGCCAAAGATAAATTGGGGATGATGACGATTTTGTTTAATGTTGATAAAATAAAGCCTCTTTATACGGCTACTCTTATGTCGGAAATGGAGAATGTAGATATTCAAGGGGCAGGTGGGCGTCCAAATACGTTGGATATGCGCTTGGAGAAGTTAGGTAAAAGTATGGATAAGGTGGTGATTGGTATTGAAACGGCTGAAGAGCAGCTTGGTGCTATTGATGAGATTCCGTTGAGTGAACAGGCTCAAATGTTATTAAAAATGACCGAAGAAACGGATGAAAAGAAATCAAGCATGAATGATTTGGATGAGATGGTGTCGGTGTATGCCAGCCAAAATTTAGATAGCTTAATGGCTTTTTATGAAAACCAAAAAGACGACTTGCCTAGTAACTTTGAAGAAGCATTGCTTACTAAGCGTAATTATACGATGGCTCACCGTGTAGATAGTTTGTTGCATTTGCGCTCGACATTTGTGGCGGTAGGTGCCATGCATTTGCCAGGTGAACATGGGTTGATTGAGTTGTTGCGCGCGAAGGGGTATGAGCTTAGTGCGATTATGTGTCGGAAAGAGTAATTTTAGATTTGATTTATTTATTGTCTTTTACTTTCTTATCAATTCATAATCTTGAACTAATACCTCTGCTGATAATTGTAACTTCTTTGATAAGTTTCTAATCATTTGTACAGTTAATTTTCTTTTTCGATTTAGAACTTCTGAAACAATACTCTTATTGCCAATGTAAGCTATTAAGTCTTTTTGTTTCATTTCTAATTCTTCCATTCTTATTTTGATCGCTTCTATTGGATCGGGTAAAGCTATTGGATAATGACCTTTCTCATATTCCTCAATTAGTAAAGCTAATAATTCGGCTTCTCTGCCTTCCTTTGAATTAGGTTTGGCATCAAATATCAATGCTAATCGAGATAAAGCGTCATTATACTCTTTTTCTGTCTTTATTATTTTTATTTCAAATTGTGTTTGCATCTATTTTGTCGTATTCTTTATGTGTTCCAATAAATCTTATAAACAACCACTGTCTCTCATAGTTTATTTTGGCTATCAATCTGTAATCATTACCTTTTATATTAAATACTACTCGAGCATTTTTTAATATAGTTACAGTAGCATAATATTCCTTGATATCATTGGGTGTTTTCCACTCTGCTTTATTCACAACATCATACCAAGTTTCGATATAACTTTTAGAATCTGGATATTTCTCCCAGAATTCTCGAAGTGTTCGTTTTGATAGAATTCTATTCATTTTCAAAAGTAAATCTTTTGTTCGCAATTTGCAAACATTTGTATGTGAAGGGAAATCTTAATATTTCTGTTAACAGACAATATCTGCGATAAGGACTAATTTTATATTTTTCATGATTCGTCAGGATTAGATTTAAGATAAAAAGGAAACAGTATCAAAAGAGAGCATTTGGAAGCCCCCTCTATAAGAATGACTTATGAGCAGGCGTTTTTTCCCGACGATTTGCGTTTTTTTTGAAAAAA
>JAHDHP010000281.1 GCA_020631245.1 Bacteroidota bacterium
GGTGTGAGACAACTACAAACGGATAGCCCGACCCTATTTTTCTTTTTCGCCTTTAGTTCATGCGAGGACGCATGAACGGGCGAAAAAGAAAAATGGGGGCACGCCCAACAAATAAAAAAGGAAACACCATTGCTGATATTTCCTTGTTGATTTCATTTGTCTTAGATATTTATTCTTTTAGAACCACTCTTCTACATATTGCCGGCCTTTAACATGTCATCGGTGAGTGACCAACTTTGGCAGATAAATGGTTTTTAAGAGTTTAACTCATCCAACAACACAGTTCAAATAATACTCTAGCTCCTACATTCGCATCCCATTCGTCAGCAGGGTGATACGGATTGGGAGCTACTTCACACAAATCAGCTCCTACAATTTTTCTACCTGACTCCACCACTTTTTGTATCAAATACATCGCCTCGTAAAAAGTCAAACCTCCAGGTACAGGAGTACCTGTATGCGGGCACAGGCTTGAATGTAAGCCATCGATATCAAAGCTAAGGTATACTTTTTCGGGTAGGGGAGTAATGATTTCAGCACAAAGCGAGTCCCAGGTTTTACTGCGCAAATAATGAACTTGCTGTTTTATATCCCAATCATAAAACAATTGCACGCGATTGCCTGATTGAGTGGCAAAATCGACTTCTTCTTGGCAAATGTCTCGAATACCTACACTTACTAGATGAGTAATATTGATATTCATCAGCGCATTGTACATAATAGAGGCATGAGAATGGGTAAAGCCCTCATAACTACTTCGCAAGTCGGCATGAGCATCAATTTGTAAAATGCCAATTTCATCGTAGTGTTCGGCTAATGCATCAATCAGCCCCAAAGGACTACTATGTTCTCCTCCCAATACGATGGGGATTTTTTGATCAGCGATTATTTTTTCAGCTTCTTCGTACACCCACTTTCGAAGCCTTTCACTTTGCTCATTAATATTCGACTGCAACTGATACAAATCCTTCTTTTCGGCAATAGATTTCCCCGTTTCTAAAAAATCAATAATCTGAGCTGCTTGTGGACGAAGTTGCGCGTTTATTCGCTGCCATTCTTCCGAAATAGGAAGCATATACACCCCTGTTTCCCAAAGTTGGGCTTGATGACGATGATAGAAATCCAATTGGGGAGACGCATCAAGTATGGCTTGTGGACCTTTGGAAGTGCCCGCAGCATAAGATGTCGTGACATCCCAGGGAACAGGGATAATAGTGATTTGAGCCTCTTCATAGGTAGTAGGGAAGGCAAATATGTTTCCATTCGGAATGCCAATATCACTTGGGTTAAAGGACATAACTAATAAATATCAAATGATTAATCCATCGCGCATAACCAACTTTCGATCAGCCATATTGGCCAGCGTTTGGTTATGCGTAACTATAATAAATGTCTGTTGAAATTCGTCTCTTAATTGAAAAAACAATTCATGTAGCTCCTTCGAGGTTTCAGTATCCAAATTACCAGAAGGTTCATCGGCCAAAATCACATCTGGGCGATTGATCAATGCACGTGCAACAGCCACCCGTTGTTGCTCTCCACCCGATAATTGCATGGGCTTATGTGTCAAACGATCTTTTAGACCTAAAAAGTCGAGTAGGCGAGCGGCTTCTTTTTTAATAGCAGCCTCATCTGCTTTGGCAATGTAGCCTGGTAAACAAACATTTTCGAGAGCCGTAAACTCTGGTAATAGATGATGGAATTGAAAGACAAAACCAATATGTTTGTTGCGAAATTTAGCGAGTTCTTTGGTCGATAGTTTATTTACATCTGTATTGGCTATTTCTAGCGAGCCTTTATTGGGGCGATCTAAGGTTCCTAAGATATGCAAAAGTGTGCTTTTTCCTGCGCCAGATGCACCCACAATAGAAACGAGTTCTCCTTTTTCAACGGCAATATCTACCCCTTTTAACACTTGCAAAGTGCCGTAACTTTTATTAATGTTTTTTCCTACAATCATTTTTTTTGATAAAAATTTATAAAAAACGTGATTTTATTAAAAAGCCACGACTACCTACATGAACAGAAGATATAAACTCATTTTGCTTAACTTATTAAAATATACCGTAACTTAGATCAATTATAAGCAAAGTCTAACAGGACTCACTTAATTAATCCCCTATTCTTCAAAAAGATGAATAAACGATCGGGCAAAAATAGCAATAAGGTACATAGGAACCAATTTAAGGACTTATCGAATGAGTCCTTATTGGAAGAATATGTAATCAAAGGGAATGCCTTTGCTTTTATTGCTTTAGCTCAACGATATGAGCATCGTTTAAGAGGATTTTTTAAAGCAGATGGCATCTCTTTGAATGATAGTGCCGATTTGATACAAGAAGTATATATAGGTTTACTAAAAAGTAAAGCCTTCAAAGAATGTTCTATCAAAAACTATGAATGCTTTTTGTTTATTATCGCTCGCAATAAAAAGCTTGATTTTTTTAAACAAAATAGAAAAATTGAAAAGAAAGTAGATTTTCAATCTCCTCATATACTCCACCAGATGGATCGACGAGTAGTAGATAGTCTAGCTCAAGAGCATTCAATATTAACAAGGGAACACCAGTTTCAATTGTTGAATCAAGCAATTGATGAGTTAAACCCGAAGCAAGCCGAAGCCATTCGTTTACAGTTGCAAGGCTTCAGCTATGAAGAAATCGCAGAACGGATGAATACACGACCTACAAATGTGGGTAGTATCATTAACAGAGCAAAAACGAAAATGAAAAAGTGGGTGAAATGATAGGAGTAGATACAGAGTGGCTAAAATTAAGATCAAAAAACAGTAGGTATTATGGATGAAGAATCAATAGTATGTACACAATGTAAACCGGAAAAGTGGATACGCTTTTATCAGAAAGACTTGCCCCAAAAGCAATTGCGACAGATGGAAGCACATTTGAATACTTGTAGGGATTGCCAGCAATTGTGGAGTGATGTAAAGGCTTTTTATAAGGATCAGTCTAACGACAATGGTATGCCCGCTCAGCAACTTTCATTAAGCTTTAAAGTGTGGCTACAATTGATTTGGAAGCAAATACAATTATCTCCCAAATTTATAAATCACCAACTTCAAACCATTTGGGCTTTCTCCCCTCTAAAAAAACTTAGAAAATGGAGGTTTGTACCAGTTTCCTTATCCATTCTAGGCGTATTGCTTGTTGGAGTATGGTTGAATTATAACAAAGCGATAAGCATAGAAGACCAAACAAAGGAACTAGCTACAGTGTCCCAAGTCAATACAGTGGAGAAAGCTGTACCCAATTGTATTGAAGAAATCAAGAATCATGTTTTTCAATTTTCTCCTGCTGCTGAACATATGACCGCCTCAGCACAAGAATATGTAGACCCTGGTAGACTAATCGTTTATGCTGTTGGTCAAGCATATGAAGTAGATGGTGAACCATATCAGTAAGTATCAACTTTCAACAATAAATCCGCTATTATAAGCCCCGTGAAATGATGTACTGGATGAATTATTTTTCGAAAAGCGGAAAGTTTTGACAAATAATTAGTCGAAAAAAAAATAATTTATATCTTTAGTCATTCAATCGATTTCTGAAAATTAGTTCCCTTAAAATCAATAATTAAGTCAATGATTAGTCAAAAAATGAAAAGTACATCCTGGATTTGGGCATTTATGCTTGTTTCCAGCCTATTGCTGATGACTGCCTGTGGAGGTGGAGGTGATAGTGATGAGTTTGTAAAAACGGATAAAAAAGAAACTACCGCCAAGAATGATGCTAAGCCAGCACCTTCTTCAGCTCCAACTGAAGACATGGATGCAGGGGCAGACCCTTCTGTTCCTGCTGAAAAAGGAGGAGCCGGTTTCTCCGCCATTGCAGCAGACAACGGATGGGAAACCAATACAAATCCGAAGGTTGTCGGTAGCCCCAACGCTAAGAAAGGTGGTTCTCTTACCTATGCCACCGAGCAGTATCCAGCTGCTTTTCGTTATGTTGGTAAAAATGCTAATTTCTTCATTACAAGAGCTATGGGTGCTTTACACTATGAAAGTCTACTCGAATATGATTTAGAAAGCAACCAGTACACACCTGCATTGGCTACTCACTGGAAAATATCAGAAGATAGTACTACTTATTCATTCCGTATAGATCCTCGTGCCAAATGGTCAGATGGACGATCAGTAACAGCAGAAGATGTAGTAGCGACTTATGACTTATTAGTTGATAAAGGACTAGAAGACACGTATTATAACCTTACCTGGCCCGAAGAATATGAGCGACCAGTTGCGGAAAGTAAATACATCGTTTCTGTAAAAGCACTCAAAGAAAACTGGCGTTCATTCCTTTACTTCTCTGGAGGATTCGTATTTCCTGCTTATCACCTAAGTAAAATTGATGGAGCAGGTTTCTTAGAAAAATACCAGTATCAAATGATTCCTGGTACTGGACCATATGCGTTAGATCTGCCAAATACCAAACAAAATGAGGTAGTGGTCATCAAGCGTCGTGATGATTATTGGGCAGCAGATCACAAAAGAAATACAGGTGCTTATAATTTCGACGAAATTCGATTTACAGTAGTTCGTGAACCTAATCTTCAGTTAGAGAAGTTCAAAAAAGGAGAATTTGACTTTTATATCGTCAATCGCGCACAATGGTGGAAAGAAGAAGTTAGCCCAGAAACCAATGAAGACCTTAAGCGAGGACTGATCCAACGACATAAAATTTACAACTTCAATGCGGGTGGTTTAGCAGGTTTAGCCCTCAATACCACCAAACCTCCTTTCGACGATATTCGCCTTAGAGAAGCAATGAGCTTATTATTCGATTTCAAAGAAATTAATGAAAAGCTGTTCTTTGATGAATACCAACGTATTACCTCTTATTTCCCGAATGGCGCATATGCTAACCCTAATAATAAAGAGGGAGAATATAATCCGGAAAAAGCAATGAAATTGTTTGAAGAAGCTGGATGGACTCGTAAAAAAGGAGAACAATGGATGACGAATGATAAAGGAGAACAATTTAAACTAGAATTGATGTCTGATAAATCATTAGAACGTATCTTCGTCCCTTATCAAGAAGACCTCAAACAAGCAGGTATCAAGCTCGAATTCAATACAATGGATGGTAATGAGCGTTTCAAAAAACTTCAAGGAAAAGAATACACTATTGCCTTTATTACTTGGGGAGGACTTTCGCCACCAAACCCACGTAGTAGTATGCACTCTAAGTTTGGTAAATCAAAAGATAATACCAACGTAACAGGTTTAGCCGATCCTGAAATTGACAAATTATTGGACGAGTACGATATTACTTATGATGGTAAGAAACGAGTAGAATTGATTCGTAAAATTGACAAAATCGCTTACGATAAAAAACACTATGTATTTGGTTGGGGAGCACCTTATACCAACCGTGTAGCTTACTGGAATAAATACAATATGCCAGAGTCAGGCTTTTCATATGCCGACGATTTCCGTTCCGTATTTAGTCTTTGGTGGTATGACGAAGAAAAAGCTAAAAAACTCGAAGAAGCCAAAAAAGATAAAAATGTGAGCTTCCCAATTGGTAAAGAACATATCGACTTCTGGAAGAAACGCAAATAAATTTATATTAAGTAACGGTTAAAAAATAACTTCCGCAAGTTAATAGTACTTGGACAAAAGTTTTTCCACAAAACTGTTTCTATTACGCACTACTCCCCTCCTCGGAGGGGCAGGGGGTGGGTTTACACACAATGAAATGTCGAATAATTTATGCCCATGTACTTAGTTACTCACAGTTACTTAAAATACTGTGAGTAACTCCTCTCTCCTCTGTTTTCCTATCCCCTTTGCTCTAAGTACTAGCCAACAACACGGCACATAATTTATTTAATTAATATTTATTTTGGGCGTGCCCCCATTTTTTGTTGATGAAAATGCTACCGCCAGCGTCCACGCTGGTGGCATTTTCATCAACAAAAAATGGGGTCGGGCTATCCGCTTGTAGTTGCCTTGCAGAAAAGGTGTTCAACTATATCGCCTTACAGTGTCTTCCT
>JAHDHP010000282.1 GCA_020631245.1 Bacteroidota bacterium
GTCAACCCGCATCGTTTTAATAACGGTGCGGGTTTTTTTGCGTGAGGGATAGTAGCGGTATGGGGCGTATTAGGGGATGCTTGTGAGGCAGGGAGGGACGAAGGCTGAGCGGTATGAGCGAAGACAAGTGCCGACCATGCTGAACAGCATATCCCGTAGCCACATAATAGCGGATAGCCCGACCCCATTTTTTCTTTTTTTCAGATGCCACCAGCGAGGACGCTGGTGGGAGCATCTGAAAAAAAAGAAAAATGGGGGCACGCCCAGAAAATCTTAAAATGTGGAATGAGTGGACTGCTTTGTCTATTTAGGTTGTTGTGTAGGGGGAAAATGGTTACATTTGATAAAAAGGCGACAAACAAAAACTAGAATATTTGGTTTTATTGTGAAAATGAAAATTATGAAACGAATTTATATTGTGATACTAATTGTCATTTTGGGTATGGGTGTTACCATGCCTGATTTGTTGGCACAAACAGCAATTGAAGGAACAGAACTAGTCGAAGAGGTGCCGGAAGAAAAGACTTATTGGCAAATTATTAAGGAGGGTTATGAGGGCTATTGGGGCTATTTGAAAAGTGAAGTGACTTTTAACTATGATTATAAACCCTGGTGGCAAAATTATTTTTATGGCTTAATTCTAATTTCATTATTTTTTATGTTGTTGGAATGGGTGGCTCCGTGGCGAAAAGATCAAGCTAAATTTCGGGAAGATTTTTGGTTGGATACCTTTTATATGTTCTTCAATTTCTTTTTGTTTTCGCTCATTGTCTACAATGCTGCTTCAATGGTAATGGTCAATTTGTTTAACGATTTTTTAGGTTTGTTTGGAGTTACTAATATTGTGGCAATTCATGTAGAAAGTTGGCCCGCTTGGGCGCAGTTATTGACTCTTTTTGTCGTTCGTGATTTTATACAATGGAACATACATCGTCTATTGCATCGCTTCGATTTTTTGTGGGAATTTCATAAGGTACATCACTCGGTTCAACAAATGGGTTTTGCGGCTCATTTGCGCTATCATTGGATGGAAAATGTGGTATATCGCTCTTTGGAGTATATACCACTGGCAATGATTGGTTTTGGTTTAGAACAATTCTTTATCGTCCATATTTTCACCCTTGCCGTCGGACATTTCAACCACTCCAATATCAATGTGCCACTTGGGCCTTTGAAATATGTGTTTAATAATCCACAAATGCATATTTGGCACCATGCCGAACATTTGCCTGAAGAACGACGATTTGGGGTGAATTTTGCCTTGACCTTGAGTGTTTGGGATTATCTATTTGGAACGAATTATATACCGCATGAAGGGCGAGATATAAAGCTTGGATTTCCTGGAGTGGAAGATTTTCCGAAGGATTTTGTGCAACAGAATGTGCATGGTTTTAGGAGAGAATAGTTATTTTACCTCCGATCCTCTAAGCTAGAGGATTGGAGGCAGTTTCTTCTTATACGTTTATTTTCGTATTGGCCATTGATGCCATTACATCCATATTGAAGTGATCTTTGATACGGACAAATGCAGCCATAGGAACTTGTTCAGCCCCAAATTTGCGCTTGGTTTCATCGGCTGTAAATCCTAAATAGATGCGCTTTGCATTTAATTCCATTCCCCTTAGTAAAATACGATAGAGTATTTGTTTATACAATTCGTGTGATTCAAGGTAGTCGTAATTCATACCTGCTAATAGTGGGCAATAATTATGACCTGTTCGATGACAGCAAACCACTCCAATAGGCATATCCGTTTGCTCTTTCAGATAGAGGTAAATAAACTCCCAATGATAGTCTTTAGACATTTTATCAACAATATTGGTTGGATAATCAAAAACATTGAAAGCAAGATTACTATCCTTAATGTTTTGCATTAAGCCATAAATACTAGCTTGTTCATCGTCAGGAACTTGCTGAACAATTTCGACATGAAAATTGGGAGCATGAGCCAGCACTTCTTGGCGTAGCATTTTTCTACGTCGTTTTGAAACAGTGTTGAAGTAGGTTTCAAACGAATCCCAAGTTAGGTCAACGATATTAGTGTTAGGCATCATTGTTTTTACAAAACCTTCCTCCAGCATATAGGTATTTAGTTCAGTATCATCTGCTTTTAAATCTCTCAACATTAGCCCATCTGCCTCTAGAGAATCACCCAAAGCACTTATTTCATTGAAAAAGACTCGAAGTATTTGCTTCCAATCTGACCGATTTCTATCGAGATAAATATGATCTCCTTCGGTTAAAAAGGAGCCAGTCATTAGGTTTTTTGAGGTAAGATAAAAAGGGTCGGTTTTTCTAATTTGTTCGATATTATAGGAGAGACCTTCTGGTTCTAGCATATCATCTTTGTGGAGTCCGAAAGTTAGGAAAGAGGCAAGTAAAGGCTCTTGAGATGCTTTATCTCTGATGATAAAATAATGGAATGTGAAGTTGTTTTCTTGCTTTGGGTTGTTGCTAAAAAATAGCTCTTGGCTAATCAATCCTTGATAATTAAAGCAACCTCTATCACCCAGTAAATGATCCCATTCTGTTTGATTGATATCCTGTATGCTGGTATAATATTCTACTAAATAGTTGCCAATAATTTTTTGTGATTCATGTGTTTCGACTCTTGTTTGTTTCTTTAAATTAAACACATGGAGAATTTCTTCTTCGGTACGATTTTCTTGTTCTAATACTTTGGGGAAATGATAAATCATGGCATCAATTAAGCCTTTAATATCCCTTTTTGATTGGTGACGATTGATCGTAAATCGGATTCCTGTATTGCTAATTGCTACAGCAGGAAAGATACCCATAGAGGTATAATATCCTTCATTTAAAAGTCGCATACACATTTCATAACCTGTTTTCGGTTGCCCCATTCCTATAAAATAAATGGGTGTAAGAGGATCAGAAACAACGGGTAAGCCAGATGCTGCTAGTAGATCATTACAATAATCCATTTTGTCTTGTAGTTCTTGCTGATATTCATAAATTTCATCTGTTAAGCAAATATCTACCATAGCAGTTGCAGCTCCAATGGTAGCTGGAGGTAGCGGATGAGAGTAGGTGAGAGGACCACCAAAAGAACGGATTTTTTGGTAGGTCGCTTTATTCGGTAATACCAAAATGCCCCCAACTGTACCAAAACCTTTTGCTAAGGTGGTACTTAAAATAGTACGTTCGTTTAAGCCTCCTAATGTTTCAATAGCATAACCTCGGCCATTTTTTCCAAACCAGCCAATACCGTGTGCATCATCAATATAAATGTAGAGGTTCGGATATTTATCCATTAAAAGTTGTATCTCCTTAAAAGGAGCCACATCTCCATACATCGAATAAACCCCATCAACAAAGTACCATATTTTTTCATATTTAGTATGACTTTCAGCTAGTATTTGATCTAGCATGTCCATTCTATTATGACGTATTTTGGTGATTTTGACCCCTTTCTGTCGAGTTATTTGTGTGGCTGATTGCACACTCATATGTACTTGTTGGTCGAGAATAATCATATCTTTGTAGCTAACCAAAGAAGGAATAGCAGAGACATGTGTAGTAGATGTACTTGATTGTACGATTACAGGATAGCCAAACATTTTACCAAGTTTTTGTTCCAGTTCGACGTTAACATTACTAGTAACATAAGCTCTAGAAATAGAGAACTGTGTTCCATGTTTTCGCGTAAATTCAACCGATTTATTGATTAATCGTTCATCAAATTCGACTCCCATATAACCACAAGTTCCAAAGTTTTTGAGAGGTTCACCTCTGAGGTGCATTATTTCACCTGAGTAACCAACATTATCGTCTGTTTTTAAAAACATGACGCCCCTATCTCTTGCATCATCCAATACATTTCTAATAATATCGAGTACATTATTATGATTTATTTTTGCCATAGTAAAATTGGGTTTTTGAAAAAGTAAAAATTGAGGATAGGCCAAAGCATGGCCACCAATCAAAAGCTGATTGTTATGAGATCTAATAAATAAGTGCATGAATAGGTAGGGCGAGATCTTAATAATTATTCTTGTGCTACTACAACTGAGTTTTTCTTAGATAATGATTGAGCAACCATAGTGCCTGCTAGTTTTCCAGATAATACAGCTCCCCCTGCATGTTCTCCAGGTGGGTATACAGAATTGCCAATATAGTAGGTGTCTGTTTCCTGCTTATAGATACTAGGTTTTTGGAAACCTGTTGGCACAAGGTATTGACTAACAATGCTACTACATTGATTGGTTTGTTGATATTCACCAGCCGAAAGATATTTGGAGTATAAAATATGATCGTGGAAACCAGGTAATATTCGCTCAATATGCTTTAAGATATACGATTCCATTTCTCTTTTTCGAGTAGTGGTAGGGAAATCTTCACCTCGTGGAGCGAAAAAATACACATTAATAGCTTGGTACTTATTACCTGTATCCAGATCACTCTTAAAAAAGTGAAAACCAAAAGTATCAGCAACAAGTCCTTGATCTAATTGGTGTAACCAAGCTTCCATATTGCGCGGGAAATAGGAAATAGCATGAATCCCTTTAGGATATTTAAAGGGTGGACTAATCGCTAAGCATAGCATAGATAAAGATAAACTTGGTTTGCTGTTTTCTGGATAATCTTCCCATCTACCCAGACTGGAAACAACCTTATAAGCTTCAAAAGTCCCATCTAGCGTTTGGATTTTATGAATATCATTTTGGAAAGAATGGCTAATGTAGGTAGTGTTGTTGAACACTTCGCCACCTCGTTTGATAAAGTATTCAACAAGCTGATTGGCTAAGTGTTGGGTGCCTCCTTTAGGTATGACCGATTTTTCATACCCGTAGTTATACTCCTTAGAAAAAAGTTCTTTGATGGTTTCAAGACTCATATCATGTGGTGATGCACCACTAGCATAACTAATTAGGTTGACATAATCTTTGAAATGAGCAGGGAAAGAACCTCCATCTAATACCTGTTGTAAGGTAGTATGTTTCTCTTCTTTGAAGCCATTAATAAGTTTTCGGAAATTGTTTGCTTGAGTCAATAAACGGAAAGCAGTAGAAATATTAGGAGGAAGTTGGATGGCTGTTTGCTCGAAATAAAAAAGATTCTTGATAGGTATAAAATCAATGTCAATATCCAATTCTTTCAGAATCTGTACAAAGCCCTGCCCAAAATCATTACAAGCCAATACAAATTCATAATCATCATGAATCTGTGTTCCACATAAGCCTCCTAAACGGTTTGTTTGTTCGAGAATAGCTGTTTTATAACCTGCTTTTTGAATTGTAAGCGCAGCTATTAGTCCTGATAATCCGCCTCCAACAATAATCGCATCGTAAGTTGTGTTTTGCAAAAGATTAAATTATTATAGAAAATAAAAAAAAAGAACACATGGCGATTTTCAATAAGTTAATAAAAATTGAACTGTACAAAACTATTCTTTTTTTTCTAAAAAACAAACAAACAATGTAAGGATGTATTAATAAATGGATATTTTTTTTGTGAAAATATCTTTGTGTAAAATTCTTTGAAAATAGATTTGTTGATAGTTGTCAATTTGAATTTTATCTAGTACTTTTAACATTAAAATTAATGTAGTATTAAGATCTAATGTGTTTTGTTGCGAGAGGGGTTTATGACCGTTTTTTTAATTCTTTCCATCCCTTTTAAGTAATTTTTTTATTATTTGTAAGTTACTTCTGTTCTTTAATTAGAGCAAAGAGGTGTATGCTTTTGCCTAATTTTAAGCTGATAAAAATAACTTACCCAACCTAATTTAACATATGTCAAAAAAATCAAAAGATTATCTTCAATTAGCCCATCAAATTATTCAAAAAGGCTTTGATATGGGAGTTGGTCATTTAGCTCATGCTTCAAATGAGTGGAATGGGAAATATATGCATCTCAATAATAAAGATGTGATTAATTTGGGAACCTGTGGGTACCTCGGACTTGAAACAGATCAACGTGTTATTGATAGATCGGTAGATTTTGTGCAACGGTATGGAACACAATTTTCGATTT
>JAHDHP010000283.1 GCA_020631245.1 Bacteroidota bacterium
ACACCTTGTATATGAGGCAACTACAAGCGGATAGCCTGACCTTTTTCTCCTCGCCTGTTCATGCGTGGACGCATGAACGGGCGAGGAGAAAAAGGGCACGCCCAAATAAAAAAGCCCAATAAAATGTATATGACATCTTATCGGACTCAGAGGCTGTCTTAATTTTAGCATCGGGCTTAGAAAAAACATCTTTTTCACCCTAATTTTGTCTTTTTTTCGGCACGTAGCTCTGCTATGCACCTCAAAAAAGCCTATATTAGGTCAAAAAATCTAGCTTTTTCAGCTCCAATTCTAAAATTAAGACAGCCTCTATTTTTCAATAGTGCATATTATGATTATGCCTCCTCACTTTTATCTGCTTCGTCTTCCTTTTTGATACCCACCATTTTTTCAAGCTCGGCAATACGGTTGAGTAAATCGTCGTAATCGCTACGAGAAATATAGTCGAAGCGTTGGCGTAAATTGGTGGTAATATCTTTAAACTTGTCTTCGAAGTTTTCGCGTGCTTTATCAGCTTCTTCTTTAAGATTTTCAATGATAGTAGCAGGATCTTTACTATCTCCATCTTCGTTTTCATCATCCACGATTTCGGCATCACTTGTTGTGTCTCCATCTACACGGGTGCGTACTTCATTGATAGCAAATTCAAAGCGATTGCGCGCTAAGTTGAAAAGACTAGCACCAGTATCTGCCATTGCTTTGATCAGATCTTCGGCAGAGTCTCTAAAATCAGAAAAGTCATTTGGATTTTCTGCTTGTTCTTGCTGCTCTTTGTTGTTTTCTTCCATTGGTTTGATTATTTTGATAAGTTTGATTTTGTACAAGGTCTATTATAAAAATACAATTTATTGACAAAAAGTTGAATAGGAAGCTTTTTTCTTTTTACTCCAAAATAGAAATGGAAGAGTCGAACTGCCATTTTTGGGCTTCTCGATTATGCTGTAAGGCTTGTTGTAGTTGATACATGAAATCGTGACGAGGTATTTCGTAAGCCCCTAAACTTTCTAGATGTGGAGTATGTATTTGACAGTCGATTAGTAGAAACCCCCAGGCTTGGAGGTGTTTGACGAGTGTAATATACCCTGCTTTAGAGGCATTACTTTCTTTGGCAAACATAGACTCACCACTGTAATAATTACCAATTCCAATGCCATATAAACCGCCTACCAATTCACCAGTTTGATTCCAAACTTCTACAGAATGTGCCCAGCCTTGTTCGTGTAATTGTTCGTAGGCAATGCGCATTTCTTCGGTAATCCAAGTTCCTATTTGTCGTTTTCTTTTTTGTCGTTGACAGGCTTTTATAACGGCTGCAAAATCTTGGTCGAAAGTAATAGTAAAAGTGTTGCGTCGCAATACCTGTTTCATGCTTTTAGAGATTTTAATATCACTAGGTAGCATGACAAATCGAGGGTCGGGTGCCCACCAAAGAATAGGATCGGGATAGGAAAACCAGGGAAAAATACCGCTTTGATAGGCGAGTAAGAGTCGTTCGGGTGATAGGTCGCCTCCTACGGCTAAAAGACCGTCTTCTTCTGCTAGTTCGCAGGGGGGGAATAGCATTAAGTTAGACAATGCGTAGACAGGCATGGTAGTAAAACGGTGAATAAGGTAAATAAAATGCAGACGGCACGAACGGTGTTCTAATCAGTAGAACGCTCATTCGTGCCGTTTATTGATAAATTAAAATGTTATTCGTATTCGATAGTTGCGCCGATGCCTCTATCGGTAAGCCCTTCGCGCATCGGTTTTAGGGTATTTTCTGTTCCTTCTTTAACGGCATATTTGCCTTTGAAGTGAATAATTAAAGCGCATTGTTCGGCTTGTTGTACAGAGTGATTGCAGATTTCGATAAGTGATTGGATGACCCACTCAAAAGTATTGAAATCGTCATTGTGTACGATGAGCCGACAGCCAGTTCCTACGACTTCGTCAAGTAGGGTGTCAATATCTTCCTGAATAAGGGTTTTGGTAGCATTGTAGAACGTGCTCATTGTATTAATTGATAATTTGTTTAAACAAAGTGGTTTATCTGAATGTGCAAAGATACGACTTTTATCAAGTCCTTTTATAGAACTATTATACTATTGAAATAGTTCGTAAAATCTGACTTTATTTAGAGGCTATTTTATTGTAAAATCTTGTTTAAGTTCGAAGGTGTTTGGAGGAATCGTAGCGTTTTCCTCAAATCGAGTATTAATTAGCTTTAAGGATTCACTACCATCATCTAATGTAGTAGATATGCTTTGTAATACGATACCTTTATACATCCAATACCGACTATCTAACAAAGTTGTGTCTCTGTATACTACGCATTTTTTATTATTTAGTTCTTCTTCCTTTTCTTGAAACGTGTTTTTAGTTTGTGGTTGTAATAATATGTCAAGTTCTAAAGGAGCCGTTGGCATTTTTGTATAGGTATTTATTCGCTCTTCTACCATATAATATTGATCTGCTATTTTAAGGATTTGGTGTTTAATGGGAAGCTTAACAAGCTCTCTTTCCATAGAGATATGCTTGCCCCAATCATCAATATATAAGGTATGTGTTTCTGCTTTTTCTCCTAACACGTATTTATCGTATTCGATAATAGCTGACTTGAATTGGAGGAGTTGATTGGAAGGAGTTGTAGTTGGGGGAGTAGTGGATTGGCAGGAGAGAAAACAAATAAAGCTGCTTAGGGTGAGTAGTAATTTATAAAACATGAAAAAGGTGATTGAAGATGATAAAGAACAGAACAGTTAAAGAACAATTCAAAAATACAAAAATAAACCCCACTCAACAAAAAAGTCGAGTGGGGCTAAAGAATAAAGGAAAAATACTTATAAAGTTGGTGTTTTCATTTTGCTCTTCTCTGTTTAATTATAAGTACCTAAACTTAAATAATCATCATTTTTGATAGCTAAATAAAATTCCATAATCATCTAAATAAATCCATCTAGAAGTAGGAATACGGGTCATGTAAAGGAGAATAGGGGCTAGACTAGTACACAGGAATAATGTACTTACAGTCAAAATATAAGGATGAATATTTTGATGAATAAAATTACATATAGAAATAGAAAATACTCTTTTCATGAAAGCCTTTTTTACTACCTTGTAGCGAGGTATAATGCTCGAAAAGAGTTTAGTATGGAGGGGGGATAGTTTACCAGCGTACCACTATTTTTCCAATAGTTTGCCTACTTGCCAACAAATGGTGCGCCTTAGCTAACTCCTTAATAGCAAAATCACCGCCAACTGTGGGTTTTAATACACCTTTCTTCCAAAGTTTGACTACTTCTATAAGGCATCTTTCTAATATAAGAGGCTTATTATCAGCAATTCGCAACATATTAACACCAATAATAGATTGACTGGACATCATAAACTGAACAGGGTGATAAAAGCCAAATCCAAGCCCTGTTTTAGCCAATCGAAAAACATTTTTATTACTTCCCGACATACTCGCAGCTCCATAACAAACCATTCGCCCTCCAGCATCCAACAACTTTATTCCTTTTTTAACCGAATTACCACCCACGGCATCAAAGATAACATCCACCTTCCCTTCAGGTGTTTGTTCTTGAATCACTTTTGCAAAGTCCGATTCTTTATAATTGATCGGACAATCAACCCCCATTTTTTTTAAATAGGCCAATTTCTGTCCTGTACTTGCCGTCCCAAACACATAACAGCCTCGATGCTTCGCCAACTGTACCAATGCTGTTCCAACACCTCCCGCAGCCGATTGCACCAATACCCGATCTCCCTCATGTAAACGCACCATCTCCTCTGCCGCATACCAAGCTGTACAATATTGTGTCGCCAATGCCACCGCCTCACCAACTGGCATCTCCTCTGGAATAGGAACGACCCCTTCCTTCATCGTAGCTACTTGTGTTGCATAGCCCCCAAAACGAGTAAAAGCCAACACTCGTTGCTCCTTTTCAAAACCGCTTACATCTTCCGCCCAACTATTCACGCGCCCTACGGCTTCATAACCAATAATCGTTGGCAAAGGTGGACAATCCTGATACAAACCCTGGCGAGCCATCACATCCGCAAAGTTAAGCCCAAACGCCTCCACATCCACCAATACCTGCCCTTCGGCAAGTTCAGGAGTAGGCATTTCCTTGATCTCAAATGCTTTTTCCGCATCTCCATTTCGAACCAATACAGCAGCTTTCATATAATATATATTTTTATGTTTTGTGTAAATCACCCAATCATCCCGTCACCCAGTCATCCAATCATCAATATCTGGGCGTGCCCTTCCACAGGTCTTCGGGGAATGTGGGTTTGAGTAAAGACAAGGCATGCCTTGTCTCAACCAATCCCACATTCCCTCAGACCCTGTTTCAGGTCGGGCTATCCGTTTGTAGTTGCCTCGTAGACAAGGTGTTCCGCTAATCACCTAGCAGTGTCTTCCGTTGTCAGCCCTGCTAGTCGAAGCGTCACAACCTGTCTACTTCGCCAAGCTACCACTACTATCCCTCACGCGATAATCGTGCGACGATTGAACGTGCGACGTGCGACGGAAGTACTTTTACTCTTTATTATACATGGTACATTTTGTAATAAATCGGTTTTGCAAATGTGTAACGCGATAATTGTGCGAGGTGCGAGGATTTTTTCGCACCTCGCACTTTTCGCAGTTTGCCATAACAAAGTAAATATTCTCTCTCAATAACAAAATTTACAAGCAAGAATGTAACTTCTATAACTTATAATGGTTAATATTATAAACTGCACGTCTTTGTATAGTTTAAGTACTCCCCTGTCATATCACATTCACGAAAATAATTGAAAGACAATAAACCCCACATTGTCCTAGTTTGATAGGTTTTGTAGGCGTATACCCTTATGGTTGCCTGTTTTGGAAAAGAAAAGACAACAGAAATTACGAAATATACTAATTATGAAGAACAAATTGCTAAGCCTAAGTCTAATTTTAATAGGGCTTGTAATCAGTGAAAATTTACTAGCTCAAGGATATGAAGCAACCGCTGACATAGTTCCGAGTAAATCGCGCGTAAAAAAAGATGTACATTTTAATGGTTATCTAATTTATCAGGAGGACGGTACAGCTACAACATCAGGTGCAATCAATGAAATGGGAGTGCCTAATAACGATGTCGTTCAAAAATACTATTGTAAAGTTAAAAGTAATTATCGTTCTCCAAAGTACGAACAAGCAATGGAGGATTATGGTGCTACTGTTTTAGGATATATAGCTAACAATACATACCTCATCGAAGCAAACAACGAAACCTACCAGCGACTAGTCAAATCTGATATGGTTGAAATGAGACTTTTTCAGAGTTATCACAAAGTACATAATAGTTTTGGTATTACAGGTGATGCAAGTGCCCCTGGATCTGGGATTATGTATCCTATGATGATTATATGTAAACCAGAAGGTAGTTTAGCTGCTCTAAAACTCACCTTGCAAAATATGGGGATTATGATAGTACAAGCCTACGAACAAGGTGATTACTATGTGATAGAAGCAAAAGGTACAGAACGACAAATTAACAATATTCGAGCAAAAGAAGAGGTCATAAAAGTAGAACTCAATCCACGTAATCGATTGTATAATGACCGTTCAACTGGAATCATAGGAGCTGAAGGCGTGAAAACAAAATTAGGACTCTCTGGTGCTGGACAAATTATTGGAATTTGTGATTCGGGAATTGATGAAAAACATCCCGATTTTGCAGGACGCATAGCTGGTATAAAGGAGTATAGTAATGATGGTCCTCGTGATTTTTCAGGACATGGTACACATGTCGCTGGTTCTGCTCTTGGAGGTGGTAATGCCTCCGATGGGCGATTTTCTGGAACTGCCCCTAGTGCCTCTTTATATTTCCAAGAAATACAAGAATGTCCACCACTCACTTCCGAAGTATTTACGCGCTATTCCTGTTTGCTCTCAGGAATTCCCTGGAAATACAGTATGTTGTTTGATGATGCAAAAAGCAATGGCGCACGTATTCACTCCAATAGTTGGGG
>JAHDHP010000284.1 GCA_020631245.1 Bacteroidota bacterium
CGCGCCATCTCTCGAAATTCCTGATCCTTTTCTGTTTTCAGTATTTCTTTATTATTACTAATATTACTAAGTAAATCACGATATTCCTCATAAGCATCTACCAAAACCTTCAAGTCCTTGTATTCCTTATTAATTCGGGCATATCGCTTCATGTCCTTCATATTATTAGGATCCATCAATTGCTCCCCTAAGTCTTCCCAGCGATGTTTTAAAGCTTCTAATTTTTCGAGCATTATTAAATATTGTATCTTTCCAAAATTCGATTACAAAATTAGGCAATACTTTGCGTCTTTTAAGGAATTGCCAATTCTTTTATCTAAAACTCAACTAATAAACCACTAAAAACAGTTCCATGAGTGATCAAAATAGCCAGCAACCTAGTCACACCCCTATTAGCAGTTTAGGAGAGTTTGGACTCATCGATTTACTGACCAAACATGCCCGTCACCGTCATCCCGAAACAGTCAAAGGAGTAGGTGATGATGCCGCTGTTCTCAAAAATGACCAAGAACTGACAGTCGTATCAACCGACTTGCTAGTAGAGGGCATACATTTTGATCTAATGTATACACCGTTAAAGCACTTAGGATACAAGTCTATTGTGGTCAACTTATCGGATATATGTGCCATGAATGCTACCCCTAAGCAAGTGACTGTTTCCATTGCCCTATCCAACCGATTTAGTGTAGAAGCTTTAACCGAATTATATGAAGGTATCCACCAAGCTTGTATCAATTACGATGTAGATTTAATTGGTGGAGATACCAGCTCGTCCAAATCAGGATTAGTTATTAGTGTCACTGCCATTGGAAAAGTAGAAACCGACAAAGTAGTATATCGCAATAAGGCACAAGTAGACGACCATATTTTTGTAACAGGTGATCTAGGAGCAGCCTATCTTGGTTTACAAATTTTAGAGCGAGAAAAGCGCATCTACCTAGAAAACCCACATATACAGCCCCAACTTGCCGACCATCAATACTTGGTTGGAAGACAGTTGCGCCCCGAAGCTCGACAAGACGTGATTGAGATATTAGCACAACAAGACATTGTACCTAATGCGATGATTGACATATCAGATGGTTTATCTTCTGATGTACTTCATATCTGTAAACAATCAAATGTTGGTTGTTGCATCTTCGAAGAAAATGTACCCATTCACCCAGAGAGCTATAATATGGCACTCGAATTTAAGCTCAACCCTATAACCTGCGCCCTAAGCGGAGGTGAAGACTATGAACTGCTCTTTACACTACCTGCTGACCAAGCTAAGAAATTACAAGATACAGCAGGCTTTTTCGATATAGGAAAAATAACCCCCCTTGATAAAGGCAACCTACTATATGGTAAAAGTGGCAGAGCAGATCAACTAATAGCCCAAGGCTGGAAGCATCTCTAATATCCTCACCTCAACTCGCATAGCGTTTTTTGGTGAATAGATTCAGATGTTGCTGACGGTTCATCAAACCTACTCATTAGTTATTCACCAAAAACCACATGCTATGCTTAGTCATGCCCCTGCTTCCAATGACCTCATTACCATTGTACAAGACACCCAAAAACCCATTAACTATTGGATGTATTTGATTAGGAAACAAGTATTATCTACTAGTACGATGGAGGAAATAGTTGATTTTCTAACACAAGAAAAAAGCCTATCTCCAAACAATGCACAACAACTGACTCAATACTACCAACAAGTTTGGCTCAAAAACCAACAGCAACCAACTAATCAAGATTTCATTTGTTGTGTACAACGCATTATCGCACAAGAACAAAACGCGGCATACCATTATCTTACCGATCAAAATGCTTTACAAGAATGGTTTATACCTTTCTTCCCCATTTCAATAGATGGTGGTAACTCCTTCAACTTTGAAGGTCTTTATCAAGTGCAAATCCTTGATATTGAACCTGACCAAACGATCCATATCGAACTAACTAATACGATGACAGGTAAACAAGCCTACCTACACCTCGAATTCATTCCCAAATCTACTTATCATACCACTGTTCGAATCACCCATTACCATATTTCTACTGCTAATCAATTAGCCATTATTCATGCCTATTGGAGCTGCTTTCTAAACAGCTTCCGCAAATATGTAGAACAAAAATGGATACTCAAGCAAGCTAGTTAAGGAATGAGGATTAAATAGCTATTGGGCGTGCCCCCATTTTTGCTTTTCAGATGCCACCAGCGAGGACGCTGGCGGAAGCATCTGAAAAGCAAAAATGGGGTCAGGCTATCCGTTTGTAGTTGGCTCACACTAGCTTGTTCAGCTATATTGCCTAGCAGTGTCTTCCTCCGTCAGCCCTGCTAGTCAAAGCTTCACAAAGCTATTGTTTCGCCAAGCTATCACTACTATCCTTCACGCAAAAAAATGAGTGCATGAGTGATGGTCCGAATGAATGAATAAACATTATACAACATTCGCTCAATTACTCATTAAACATAATCTCTCTACCACCGTCGTAGTATCGAATAATATGCTTAATTTAGGTGTATCATTCTTTACAATCACATCAAAAAAACAAGTAATGAAAGCAAAACTCGTTACACTACTACTTGTAAGTTGTCTCTTTACACTTGCAGTACAAGCACAAAATTCACCTTATAGTGAAGAACCATACAATCCTGTTGACTCTGTAGGATTTGTTGCTACGACACAAGGAAAAATCGTTGTAATAGCTAACCATTTTATGATTGTTCCAAACGATAAATCTACCAGATACTACCCCAAAAATCTAGACGATGCATTTAAAGTTGAAGGAATGGAAGTAAGCTTCACAGCTATACGTTTGCGAGTTCCTCCTAATGTCCGCATGATGGGAATGCCCATCTATTTAAAAACGATTACTGCCAACGCTCCAAACAAAACAGCACCTTCAACTGGACGCAAAGTAAAAGCACTACCCAACAGCAAGCCTAGCAAAGCAACTGTACCAACAGGAAGTAAACAACGCGGCAACAATGCCGTTAATAAAAACCCTAAGTTGATGAATGTCAAAGGGACTATTGTAGAAGCTGCGGGTTATCATGTCATTGAAACAAGTGAAGGACTTCGCTATTTTGATGCAAACCTTGCTAGTCAGTATAAAGTAGCTGGTACAAAGGTAGTTTTTACAGGAACACCTGGTACTATTCCACCTAATGTAAGAATGGTTGGACGTCCTATCGAAATACACAATATTCGAATTGATAAAGCACAAGGAAAGGGCAGACGTACTACTCAAGATCCTGACTGGATTAGAAAGTTTAGCGACTAATTAACGATTAAATAATACTAAGTAACTCCTTTAACAGATAGCGTTGTATATACATTTATACAACGCTTTTTCTTTTTACCTTCAACCAAATCCTGTTGTTTTGTGTTATGTTGTAAATCAGTCAAGAAAATAAAACACAATAGACATGTCTACGCCTAATAGAATTGTGAGTATCTATACAGAGGATACTCCTAATCCTCAAGCGATTAAATTTGTACTCAATAGAATGCTTTTTCCGCAGAGCAGTGCCGATTTTACTACTCTTGAAGAAGCAGAAGCAGTATCTCCTCTAGCAACAAAGCTATTTAAGGACTACGATTTTGTAAGTAATGTATTTATTATGAACAACTTCGTAACTGTAACCAAAAAAGTAGCTGAGCCTTGGTATGAGTTAATTCCCGATTTACGAGAAGCAATCAAAACCTATATTTCTGAAGGGCACACTATTATTGATACTGACGCCTATGCTAAAGCAGTAGCAGAAAACCCATCAAGTGCGAATCCAAATGTTATTCGAGAGGATGACGAAGAGGTCGTAAAAAAAATCAAAGAGATGCTTACTAAGTACGTACAGCCTGCTGTTGAAGGAGATGGTGGTAGCGTGGTCTTTCGATCATTTGATCAAGGGATTGTTCGTTTAGGGATGCAAGGAGCATGTAGTGGTTGTCCTTCCTCCTCTATTACACTTAAATCGGGTATTGAAGGCTTATTGAAGCGAATGGTTCCAGAGGTAGAATCAGTAGAAGCAGAAATGCTCTAATAAGCTAACACTTATTGAAAACAAAAAAAGCAGGCAAACTTAAGTAAAGAAAAATAAATAACTAAGGCCATTATGCTGACTATCTTGTCACTATACTGTGTTGTAAAGCCTCGCCGATGCGCTGCATCGCCTACGTTTCACGCCTTGTCTAGCAACAAGCTAGTGTCACATTATGGCCCTACTTATTTATTTATCTTTACTAAGTACCTGGACATAAATTATTCGACAAAAAATAACCACATAAGACAGATAAGAAGTTCATTGATAAATTTCAAATTATCTGAATGGCAAGAAGAACTAAGTACACGTCAAAGACGACAGCTAATGTGGGCTTTGATTCTCTTTAATAAAGAGCGTATTTGAAGGATATATATCTTATGTGACTTATTTTTCTTATGTGGTTCCAATTTTTGATACAAGTAAAATGTCGGAAAACTTTTGTCCATGTACTTAAGTTTGCCTGCTTTTTTTGTTGGTCGTTATTATTTCTTCCATTCTATTTCTGCCCATACGGGTAAGTGATCCGATATTTCTCGTGCCTTTTTTAAGGTTTCAAAATCGGGCACAAAATCAACCACCCCACTCCGTTTGATCCGCAATTTCGATTGTTCTACAAAAATATTATCATACTCTTGTGCTAAGTAACCCGCTGAAGTTTTGATACGACGTAGACTTGTTTTTTGATTTTCAAGTGCAGCTTCATATCCGCTTTCCTTCAGTTCGTCAAAGGCTTTGTGTTTTTGAGAGAGGTTAAAATCTCCTAAGAAGACTAGCTGATCTTTTCGATATACTCGATGAATATTATCGAGATACACAATTTCCTTTTCAGGTTTTTTGGAGGTAGGTACGGCATGAAAATTACCAATTAAAATTTTCCCTTCTCCAAAGTAAAAACGCGCCATATAAGGTTCTCTATCAAGACTATCGTCAATGGCTTGTGCCCCAACCAACCATGTTTTACTTGCCAAATCAGTCGCACTTTTTTTCCACATATAAGCATACCGTTCAGAGCCAGCTCCACTTGTGGGATCACTGATAACATAATCCCATCTCGCACCTGTCGTATTCAGCCGTTCATTGAGCTTGGCAATAGCACGCGGTCCACTTAGTTTAGTAGATATTTCTTGAATAGCTACAATATCGAAGCCTTTGAGTAACTGGGCAATGTACTCTACCTCCACATCATCTTTACTGATACCAATATTAGCTACGTTCCAGGAGGCAATTTTAAGGTTTTTAACCCGCTCATAGCGTGTTTTGGCGGTAGTTGGCGATGCAGGTTTATCATCAGGTATTACTTCTGCTTCTTCGGGTGTTTTTTTCCTGCTTTTGTATGGAGCTTCATTGCCCTCGTTTTCACGACTTTCAGGGGGCTTATTCGAAGGGATTCTGGTTTCGGGAGGTGCTTGTTGTTCTGTTTGTGTGGTACTGGTACCACTACTGCTACTAAGTATTTCTAAGACGGTATCCCATTGGGTAATAATGAGTATGGCAACGCCAATGCCCACGAGATATTTAAGAGAGCCTTGTAATAATCTAGTGATTAGATTTGACATGTTTTTGGATTGTACGAAATAATGTTATTTCAAACGTCCTACTGCTGTAAACCGCTTGAATACTTGATCGGTGTGGGGAGCATCTTCTAGTTCTGGGGTGAGGTCTTGTCCTGCCCAGTGTTCATAATGTTTTCCATTGCGCCAAAGGCGACTTTCACTGACATCGTATATCACTCCTTGATAGGCAACCCATATTTCTTCTCTATCTTGTCCGTTGCGGAGGGCGAGTTGGAATTTGGAGTAGGTGGGGAGCATAATTGGTGATTGGGTGATTAGATGATTGAATGACTGGATGATTGGGTGCGTAACGCCCATCCAATCATGCGGTCATCCAGTCACCCAGTCAT
>JAHDHP010000285.1 GCA_020631245.1 Bacteroidota bacterium
AACCGTTCAACCGTTCAACCGTAAATCGTTCAACCCTCCTACTTCACACAAAAAATCGTATCTTCGAGGACGCAACCATCACAGACCATTTTTCCCAATGAAAGAACAATTATGAAAAGATATGCCATTTCAGATATTCATGGCTGTAACAAGACCTTTAAGCACTTAGTTGAAAAAGGAATTAACTTACAAAAAGAAGATCACCTCTACTTATTAGGTGACTATATAGATCGTGGGCCTGGAAGTAAGGAGGTGTTTGATTATATCTTTGCTTTACAAGAAAAAGGTTATCAGGTACATTGCTTACGTGGCAACCATGAAGAAATGATGTTGAGTGCCTATTATGAGCGTACTGATCCTTTTTCATGGATGGTTAATGGAGGTGATGCAACTCTTGAAAGCTTTGATTCTTCTAGCTTTTATGATATTCCCGAAAAATACATACAGTTTGTAGAAAACCTTCCCTATTATTTTGTATTGGATGATTATTTATTGGTTCATGCAGGATTCGAATTTAAAAATGCCGAGAAACTAGAAGATCTATTTGAAGATGAAAGTGCAATGGTGTGGATTCGTTATTGGTACGACAATATTAAGCCCGATTTACTAGATGGTCGGACGATTATTCATGGACATACGCCTATTTCCCGTAAAGAAATTGAGCAAAATTTAGAAGTCGGTTTCCCTTTAGATATTGATGGCGGTTGTGTATACCATCCTCGTCCAAACTTAGGCTACCTCTGTGCTTTCGATATGGAAGAGCGTAAATTTATCTTTGAACGAAACTTAGATTATCAAAAAGTGGTCTAGTGATTTATTGACTTGGTATATAAATTGATCTGTGTATTATTGTTTGCATCAGTAATAATAATACATGAATTTTATACAAGATATATATACAAAGTTAATCAATAGGGGAATCAATAAGGAGCATAGTTTCTCTGAAAAAGAAGCAATCCGCTATAACAACTCCTCTATTTTAATAAGCCTTTTTCCTGGATTAGTATTCATACTCATACTTTATTTTTTTGATTTAACATTAAGTTTTTATTTATACACGTTAACACTTACACATTTTATATTTTATTACATATTTAACAAGTACATCCCCATAGAAAAGGGTACATTTTTTACTTCCTGTTTTATTACTATTGTTAATATCACTTGTTTGACTTACTATGGTTTTAGTTATGGATTCCAATACCTAGTGATCATTTCGATTATTATTTCGATCGCCAATTTAAGAAACAAAACATATCGAAATACATATTACATACTCTCTTTTTCTTTGATCTCTATATCAGCTATTATTTTATTATTATTTGGAAATAATGTTACTCCCTTAGATGCTACTTATACTAACTCCCTCAATTACTTCTTTATTTTTGCTTGCCTATATCTATCTTTACAACATTCTGAATCCTTCTTTAATATTTTCAAAAATTTGGAGGAAGAAAGGCATAAAAAGATGAATGCACTCCAACAAAAGAATGAAGAAATAAGGAGCTTCAATCACTCTGTTGCCCATGATCTAAAAGACCCATTACGAACCATTGCTGGCTTTTCTACCATGTTATATCGCAATACAGACCCAAGCAAAAAAGAACAAAGTAAAAAGTATGAAGAATTTATAAGTAAAGGGGTAAAACGTGTCAATGACCTTCTTGATGACTTATTAGTTTATATCGAAACAACCGACAAAAAAATAATGGACAAACATGTTAATCTCAATGTATCTTTGGAACATGCTACTGAAAATCTGACACAAAAAATCAACGAACATCAAGCACAATTAATATGCTCTACTTTGCCTGTCATCAAAGCCAATCCGCATTACTGCACCTTGTTATTCCAAAATTTCATTAGTAACTCCATCAAATTTGTAGATAAAGATGTGCAACCAGTTATCACGATCAAATCGCAACCAGTTCCTGAAGGAGTAGTTGTACAAATTAGTGATAATGGAATCGGTATTCCCAAAGAAAGACAAGACGAGATATTTGGGGCATTTAAAAAGATACATTCGAAAGACACTTATGAAGGTTCTGGACTAGGGCTTTCACTCTGCCTCCGCATCGTCCAGTTTTGGGATGGCAAGATTGATGTAGAATCACAAATCGGAAAAGGCACTACCTTTAAAATATTCATTCCACAAAAAGCTATTGCTTCCTAAATATCGCTACCTTTGCGATATGTCTAATACAACCAAAAACCAAACAGCTATTCTAAAGAAGCTAGGCATTGACCAATTAAATGCCATGCAGTTAGAAGCACAAACAGTTATTCCAGAACAGGATGAAATTGTACTCCTCTCCCCTACTGGAACAGGTAAAACACTCGCCTTTTTACTTCCAATTTGTTCCTCCATTGATCCAAAATTACAAGAGGTACAAGTACTTATTCTTGCTCCTTCGCGTGAACTAGCCATCCAAATTGAACAAGTAACGCGCAGTATGGGTGCAGGATTCAAAACTAATGTCGTATATGGTGGGCGACATTTCTCAAAAGATAAGATAGACTTACAACATCCTCCTGCCATACTAATCGGCACACCAGGGAGACTCGCCGATCACATTCGTAGAGGCACCTTTTCAGTCGATCATATACACACCCTCATCCTCGATGAATTTGACAAATCGTTAGAAATAGGATTCGCAGATGACATGCAAGAAATCATGTATGCCCTACCCGCTGTAAACAAACGCATTCTCACCTCAGCGACACAAGAAGTAGAAATTCCGCACTTTGCTCATCTAAGTGATCCGCATTATATCAACTACCTAGGAGATGGTATTACCAAACTCGCCATTAAAGCCATCATATCACCCAAAAAAGACAAGCTCGACACCCTTGTAGACGCACTCTGCCATCTGGGTAATCAACCTGGCATTATCTTCTGTAATTTCAAAGATTCGATACAACGAGTGAGTGACTACCTCCACCATAAAAATATTCCGCACGGTTGTTTTTATGGCGGCTTGGAGCAAAAAGACCGAGAACGCGCCCTTATCAAATTTCGAAATGGGAGTCATCAACTCATTATCGCCACCGACTTAGCTGCCAGAGGTCTCGACATTCCCGAAATCAAATTCATCATTCACTACCACCTTCCCCTCAAAGAACAAGAGTTCATTCATCGCAATGGGCGAACTGCTCGCATGCATCAAGAGGGTACCGCTTTTGTGCTACAATGGGCAGAAGAAACACTCCCTGATTTTATCGGCTCTCCTCCTATCGAAACCTTAAACGCCGCGCCCGTCCCTTCTCCACCCGAATGGAAAACCATCTTTATTTCAGGAGGGCGTAGAGATAAAATCTCGAAAGGTGATATTGCTGGTTTATGTTTCAAACAAGGGAAACTAGAAAAAGGCGATTTGGGTATTATCGAACTCAAACCAGATTGTGCTTTTGCCGCCGTAAGAGCCAGTAAGGTAAAACAACTAGTTAGAACGATCAATAACCTTAGAATCAAGAAGCGGAAAGTACGGGTAACAGAAATCTAAACTACCCTACTTTTCTACTTCGCTTAGTTAATAATCCAAAACGATGCATTGCCATTAAACCAATAATAACCCAAATGACATTAACCATTGCAGAAGGGAATGCACCATAATAAGCAGAGTTTGTAAACACCAATATAGCACTTACAATGTTAGCTATTTGATAATTGAAAGAAGTTGCCGCTACTTTATTGTTCGACACCATGTAATAAGCAACAATACCTAATATAGCACCTGTCCAACCAAGGACATTTACCAATATTATTTCCATTTTTATGTATTTTTATATTGTTGGAAAATCTTAATTTTTTAAAGCCGCAAAAGTACACACTTAATCGACATTTCCAAACAAAAAAAATACCATTTTTCTAACTTCAACTAACAGACTTTTCTTTACAAAAAAAACGAACAATGACCAAACACAATCTATTAATAATCAACACCTTACTTCTACTACTCTCTCTCACTATTTCTTGCCAAGAAACACCTACAAAAGAAGCTACCACCACTAAAAAAGAAACACCTAAAATTGACAAACCCAATAAGCTTAAAACCCTCAAAAAAGAGGTACTTGAAAACGCCCAAAAGGAATCAAACTCAAGCACTGGCTTTAATTTTGTTGCCTTTCCCATCGAAAAAGGAGGCGTAGGTCCCATCCACATTAATATGTTGATGAGTGAAGCCGAAAACTTCCTCAAACACCTCGATCGCAAAGAAGTGTATCAAAGTGCTTTTGGAGCTGATAATGAAGAAAAAGCTTATCAATACAGTTTAGGCGAAGAACCCTTAATCGTTCTAGTTCCCGCCGTCGAAACTGGTACCCTAGTCGCCATTCACCTCCTTCACCCCTCTTTCAAAATGGCTAACGGACTCTCTGCTCGTGCTACCGTCAATGATATAGTAAAACAATATCCGAGTATCAAAGTCAATGCTGATATGATGAATGGTTGGGAATATATTTATGACAAAACCCATAGCTGCTTATTTTACTTTATGACCGATCCTTTTGATAAGGATGTGCAGATAGGTAATTATACCAAAGAGTATACAGAAACGACTCCTATCCGCTTAGAAGAGAAGTGTGATTGGTTGACGATTTACTAGTTTTTGGGCGTGCCCTATTTTTCTTTTTTGCCCGTTCATGCGTACACGCATGAACTACAGGCAAAAAAGAAAAACAGGTCGGGCTATCCGCTTGTAGTTGCCTCCTAGAAAGTATGTTCGGCTATATACTAGCAGTGTCTTCCTCCGTCAGCCCTGCTAGTAAAAGCCTCTCTATACTTCTAGTTCGGCAAGCTATCGCTACTATCCCTCACGCGAAAACCATGATTGGATGACGGGATGACTGCATGATTGGATGGGCGTTACGCACCCATTTCTTAGCTGCCGCCAGCGTCTTCGTTTATAGCCCCGAAGGTGGCGTAATTATTATAGAAAAAATGAACGCATTTTTTCAAAGCCCCGAAGGTGGCGACATTATTTTTTAATTACAAAAATCATATACAACTAAAATCTATAATATCGCCGCCTTCGGGGCTTTTTGATGGAAAAAATATCCCTATCTACAATATTGTCATCCCTTCGGGATTTAAAATATACATGTGTATATACCATATTTAAAGGTGAGTTCCCCCATTCTCCTTATAAATCTGCTCAATCGGATACTTCTTATAAAACCCATCTCCCAAACGCCTTTTCTCCTCCCCAATAAACACTTCAAAATCACCTTTAAATTCCTCAAAAGAAAGCGGTTCTGTTCCTAGCTTTTCCTTCCAATAATTGACTAACAAATCCGCTAATGCTGCTTGGGCAATCGCCACTGAAATGCCAATCGCCAAGCCTGCAAAAGGAGAAGCGAGCATACTCATGCCCAAGCCCGTAACGGCCACCGTAGACACATTACCCAATGCCTTCCCGATAATCTCCTCAATCCCCTCCTTAATACCTTCCAAAAAGGATTTACTACTCGCTGGAGCAGCGTTTTTTTGAAGGAGCGTATAAAAATCTAATACCAAACGCTCGTAGCTACTAATATTTTGTTGATAATGAAAATAAGCAATGATAAGGTGATAATAAGACTTGGGAAATTGATTGCTTTTGATAAAAGTACCCAATTGATTCAAAAATGCTTCCTCTTGACTTGCCGCTTTCAACAATTGAAACTCCCTGTTTAAATCATGATCTTCCGCTTGGTAGATTTCACGATTGATATCTTGCGGTGATTGTCCTGATTCAGGTAATATCTTTAGTAAATCCGTTTCATAAAAAGCAGCAAACACCTCCTTATTCACCTTCTCTCGATGTAATTGTAAAATACGTTCTACATCTTCTTCTTTGATTTGCCACAACTTATAATATGGAGCTTGATATTCGGGATGATCGACTTTTATAGCATCATCTAAGATGGTTTTATGCCTAAAAAGCTC
>JAHDHP010000286.1 GCA_020631245.1 Bacteroidota bacterium
TGTTGACCGAGTTTACGGTGATCGCGTTTTTTGGCTTCTTCTACACGGTGGATATATTCTTCGAGTAAATTAGCTTTTGGGAAACTCACCCCGTAAATACGTGTCAATTGCTCGCGTTTTTCATCACCGCGCCAATAGGCTCCTGCCACATTGGTTAGTTTGACGGCCTTTACCAAACTTGTATGCGGAATATGTGGCCCTTTACAAAGGTCTACAAAATTGCCTTGTTGGTAAAAAGTAATATCGCCATCTTCTAAAGCTTCAATGAGTTCTACTTTATATTTATTACCGAGTTTTTCATAGTGGGCAAGGGCTTCTGCTTTACTAATATCACTGCGGTCGAAGGTATTTTTTTGTTTGGCCAATTCGAGCATTTTCTTCTCAATTTTGGCAAAATCTTCCGAACTGATCGAACGTCCTCCTAAATCTATATCGTAGTAGAAGCCTTCCCCGATTGCAGGCCCAATGGTGAATTGAACACCTGGGTAAAGGGCTTGGAGAGCTTCTGCCAATAAGTGGGCAGAAGAGTGCCAAAAGGTCGTTTTCCCTTCGGTATCGTCCCAGGTTAGAAAGCGTACAGAGGCGTCCGTGTGAATCTCACGGGTCGCATCCCATACTTCATCATTTATTTTGATTGACAATACTTTTTTGGCCAGACTGTTACTGATGGATTTGGCAATTGCCATGCCTGTAATTCCATCTTCGTACTGGCGGACATTACCATCGGGAAAAGTAATGTTGACCATAGCACTTGTGTTTTTGGTGTTAAAAAAATTATTTTACTCTATTCAATCCTTCAATTGCCTCCTTAAATTCGGGTTCAAAATTGAGGCAGCGTTTATAATCAACGGCTGCGCCCTCTTTGTCTCCTAGTTTTTCGCTACATTGCCCGCGCATATAATAAGCTTTGGCTAATGCAGGCGAAACACGAACTGCCATATTAAAATGGCTGCGTGCTTTTTTGTAATTTCCTTGTTCAAAATGGATAAAACCCGAATTATAATGTGCATCGGCATATTGCGGGTCTTTGGCTATCATTTTCTGATATTCAGCAAGAGCAGCTTCTGTTTGTTTATTCTTTTGCAAAAACAAAGCCTTTGCATAATGCGCTTCCATACTTGCTGCATCAATCTGCAAACACGCATCAAAATGTGTCAAAGCTGCCTCGTTTCCTTGCTCACTTAGTAGCTTGCCTAACATCATTTGTGCATTGTAAAGTTCCGCATCTACGGCAACCGCTTTTTGGAGTTGTTTAATAGCGGTTTTCTTTTCTTGCCTATCATAGTGCAACATACCCAGCCAAAAGTATGCCTGTGCATTTTTTGGGTTCTTTTGGGCAATGCCATTCAACAGTTTTTTGGACTCCTCATATTTTTGTCCGTAGAAATAATTTTTCCCTAGAAATAACTGAATCTCCTCATTATCAGGTACATTTTTATTTCCAGCCTCCAAAATGCGAATACTCGGTACCAGCTCTTTAGCTTGAAAATACATATCAGCCATGGCGAGGTAGTAACTCGCATTGGTAGAGTCTCTTATAATGGCATCTGCAAAATCGACAGCCGCTTTTTCGAGATTATTTTCTCGGATGTACATATTGCCACGTGTAAAGAACAGTTCGGCATTTGTAGTATCTTTTGCAATTTGCTCCGACAATAGTTTTATTTCAGCAGATTCGGTAAACGGAGAATCAGCTACTTGTGTCGTATCAGCCACTTCATTTTCAGCACTTTCACCAGTACTTTCCCCTCCATTACAAGTTGTAAAAAATAAAGTACTACCCAAAAGAAGCGCAAATATAAAAATGTATTGGATGACTTGCTTATACATGGTTGCAAAAATATAAATTTTTGGGCGTATCCCCCACAAAAAAAGCACAATAGCAAAGACGTTGTACACAACATCTCTACTATTATGCTTTTTTTGCGGGGGTCAGGCTTTCGGCTAATAGTTGCTTCGTAGAAAACATATTCGCCTATTATGCCTAGCAGTGTCTTCCTTCGTCAGCTCTGCTAGTCGAAGCGTCACTACTTTTCTGTACAGACGTTGCACGCAACGTCTCTACGGCAATCTTCCGCCTCTATCCTTTACGCAAAACGTCCGACGATTGAACGATTATCGTCCGACGTTAATCCGTTTAATCGTCGGACATTTTATCCTTCCTTACACCTCTTCACATTATCACTCGGCATTCGGTCAATCAACAAGTGGTTAGGGTCAATACCTGCTTCATAAGGTTTCTCATTGACCATAATTTCAAAGCTTTGTTCTTTTTGGTTGATCTTCTCCCGTTTTAGATAAAGCAGTTTGCCATACTTTTTCCCTTCTTCAGGTTCGCCATATACACCAATATCAACCCAGTCATTAATTTCAATAGGAGTTTCTTTTCCGAGTGTATCTGCCCGATACTTTTCGGCAATAACCTTTAATTGTACTTTATACTGGTCATCTGCAATCTTTTCATAGCTCGTACTTTCGACTCTGTTACCGAAGAGGGTAATTTCCTCCATCATATCAGTGAGTATGTATTGGAGCGAGTCAGGTGTCACTGCTCTAAAATGACGCATTACATCTAGGCTAGTAGGGTAGGGAGGCTCTTGGAATTTGTATTCCTCTAGGAAGTTACGCATCGCTAGATTCATGGTTTCCTCTCCTAAAAATTCTTTGAGTGCGAATAAGACGACACTTCCTTTGCGATAGTGAATATAAGGCTGGTTCTCATTGCGGATAAGAGGCATTTCTTTTTGTAATTCACGTCCACGACCTCGCAAGTAACTATCCATTTCGTAACGCATGAATTGCTTCATTTTTTCCTTTCCATACATTTTCTCCATCACCATCAAGGCCGAATACTGAGCAAAGCTTTCGGAGAATAAAGTAGCTCCCTGCATTTCTGAACCCACTACTTGATGTGCCCACCATTGGTGTGCCATTTCGTGTGCTACCACATACGTTACATAGTCGATATCTTCTTCACTTTCTAGGTTGGCAATAAAACCAATTCCTTCGGAGTAGGGCATGGTTCCTGGGAAAGCCTGCGCAAAAGAAGCATAACGAGGAAACTCAATAATACGCGCTTGTTGATGAGTGTATGGTCCAAAGTTTTGCGTAAAATAATCGAGTGACTTATTGAGGGAGTGGATCATTTTATCCACATTGTATTCATGTCCTTTATGGTAATAGACTTCAAGGTCTACATCATTCCATTTATCGCGTTTTACTTCATATTTCGCTGAAATAAACGAATAGAAATTAAGAACAGGATGATCTACTTTGTAGTGGAAGGTACGGCGATCTCCTTCTGTTTTTTCACTTACTAATCGACCAGGAGCGATAGCAATTTGGTCGGCACTAGTGGTGATGGTAGACTCAACGGTTACCCAATCAGAGTTATTACTAATGTAGCTATTCATACAAGATTTACTACAATCGTGTTCTAGTGCAGGGAAGCGATCTTTTGGGTCTAAGTCATGCTTTTTACGATCTGATTTTTGACTTAACTCAGCACCCGCCTGATAGCCAATTTGTGGCATAATGGTGCTATTATTAAAGAAACTTCCATTTTTGATGACAGAAGTAGTAGGCATCTCATTTTCGAAGCCTTTACTAATATAGTCTGTCTTCACTTTCATGACTATTTCGTCTTCTGGCTGCATCGCTTGGCTCAAGGCATAAATATAATAACCATGATCTTTATCTTCCATTGCTAATGTGGCATTAGGAATATCTATTTTCATTTTGAAATCATCACCGTGCATTATGTGAATGGAATCAATCACTTCATTGGATTTATTTCGAATGGTTAAATCCATTTTAGCATTCATGTCACGTGTTTCAGGGTAAAGGTCAATGTTGTATTTGACATCTACAATACGTGGTTGTGCAATATCTTCGTATTTTTTATATCGTTTTTCATATTCCGCTAAGATGGTTTCCTGTTCCTCGCTGGTATCATAGGTGTTTTTTATTTGTGTATTGTAGAATACAAAACCTGCTGTTAGTACCCACAAGAAAATAGATGCGATGGTGGCTAATTTGTAGTTAGTTCCTAATCTGTTTTTAGCAATTTGAAGTCGTTGTGAGAAATTTGATCCTTTTCCGCGTACCCAAAAAGCAAGTCCAATAAAAGTGAGTATTAGCCCAAATAATATCCAATAAATATTGAACCAAATCACACCTAATAAGGAGGGGCCAAAACCATTCATATCCGAGTAACGATAGTTGGGGGTACTTCCAAAAACGAGCATATTACTTTCTACATCAAAAGCTGGCCACACAAATAAGTTGATGATAATAAATACTAAGAAGGCAAAGTAACCAATGTATTTATTATTGATAACAGCATGGATAAATAGAGATAAAATAGCAAGTAGTCCGAATGCTACAATATCTATTACTATAAGTTCTTTGATATAGACACCTAGTTCAAAGTTGGTGTATCCTTTTATAGCTTGTGTAACGATACCTGTGCCAATAGCAAGTATTTGTATAATGAGTAGTAATCCTACTAAAGCGGTAAACTTTGCTGCCCAAGAAATCCAAGTAGGATAGGGAAGTGCATCACAAATTTCATTCATCTTATTATCACGTTCTTTCCAGACTAGTGCTCCGCTATAAAAAGTGAGAATAGCGATGGTAAAGAGATAAAGAGACCCTCGAATAATACTGACCATTTGATAGGTAACAGGATGTGTCGTTGTTCCAAACATGGAGGTACTAGAGGCTAGAGATGCGGTCATATTGATTAAGCCAATGATGATTAATACAATGAAGGCATTACTTTTTACAACTCCCCAAAAATCTAATTTAGTTTGTTGCCAAAATTGGCGTAGATGGGTACTGAGATTATCATTCAAGGTAACAATTGGCAAGGGTTTCATTTCTTGGAAAAAGAAAGGCTTTGCTGCTGTTGATAATTGTTTTTTTCCTTTTTTGACCTTTTTGTTTTTCTCTGTAAAGGAGAACCGAAAATAGGTGGCGATGAAAACAATACTGGCTATACCGATCCACAAAAGTCGGTTGAGTAATAACATTCCTGTGAGAGGTAGTGTGAGCGTATTTTTGTCATCTATTGTCCAGTATTTAGTAAGAATACTCGTACTTCTAGCCGCAAATGGATCAAGTAGTATGGCAAAGGTCTCATTATCAAGATCAGACATTAGGTTTCCTGCTACAATATAGGCAATGAGGATACCTAATGCAAAAAGGAAAGAGATTAAGGAGCTACGTGTAATAGTGGCTACCGCATAGAGTAACATCGCACAAAATAGGATGTTGGGAAGGGTGATTGTCAGGAAGATATTGAGGTGTGCCCCCAGCAGGTTAGGACCTACTCTGGCAGCATCGAGCCAGGGCATCATGGAGCCGAAAATAATAGCGGCTGATATGGCGGTAAATGGAATTAAGGTGGCTATCACTGCCGCACTAAATCGCCCAAAAAAGTAGCCACTTTTACTTAAGGGTTTACTAAACATGATTTGCTCAAATTTAAAACTACTGTCTCGAAGGGCACTAGTATTCATAAAAGCGGCTACAATCATAAGCCCTAATATGGAGAGCAATACAGAGAAACGGGTGACTATGTGTGGGGCATTTTTATAAACACTTCCAATGGCTCCTCCAATTTGGATTTGGTCGCTAGTTACTGCTCCAAAAACAAGTAGGAAGATGATACCGAAGAAGACGTATATCATGGGCTGCTTGAGCCTATATTTTAATTCGAATAGAAAAAATTCTTTAAACATGGTGATGGTTGGTTTTGCATTTAGGTTATATGTGGTTCTTTGCATTTATGCAAAGAACTTATTGATAAGTCTTTTGTGTTCTTTGTCTTGAAACAAAGAACCAAAGTTCAATTCTCTTGTTGTTCTTTGTCTTGAAACAAAGAACCAAAATTCAAGACTGATGATATTTTTGGATAAATC
>JAHDHP010000287.1 GCA_020631245.1 Bacteroidota bacterium
TATTTCACATTAGAGGGAATAGGAGCTACTGTGATTTTTCTATCTTCTGGAGTGACATAGAAAATATACTGGCTGGTGATACGTACCATTCGTACTTCTTGGGGTTTTTCGTTGAGGAAGGTTACTTCATAATTTGTGTCCAATACCTCTTTATTTATTTTGTTTCTTTTTCCGAATCCTGCACCTACCCCTGTTCCCAAATAGAAGGATAAAATCATGACCGCTACAAACATGAATAGTGCATTGAAATCTCTTTTTTTATCTCTTTTTATAAAAAAAACGGTTGCACCAATAAAGATGGCAATTGCGATGGGCATTTTCCAATTTTGGGTGGCGTATTCGACAGGTGATAACAGAATGTCGGTCACTGTTGCAAATTGGAGGTAGCTCAAGTCAAGGATCATGAATTGGATGGTATCTTTGATAAGACCAATACATAGTAGGTAGAGATAGCCTAAAGAAATATAATCTTGGATCGGCCGATCCAATTTAAACTGTCCTTCTTTTTCTTGTGGTTTGTTTGCTTCTTGTTCCATTTATTTGCTTTGTCGGATATTTGGCCAATTGTGTGCTGTTGGATTTTGTTCATTTTTTTCGGCTAGGATGCTGACATTGAGTTCGAAGCCAATGAGTAAGATAAGCGAAATGATGTAGAACCACACCATAATGACCATCGCTCCTCCTATAGATCCATATAATTTACCATAAGATCCGAAATTTTCCGCAAAAAAGAAAAAAGTGCGGGTGGTGATGATTGTTAATAAGCTGGTTAAGATAGCTCCTGGGTTGATGTATTTGACATTTTCTCGTAGTGCGGGAGCGATGATATAGATGAAGGTGACGGAATTGTATACGAAGAAAAAGACCATCATACTGCGAAAAAGGGCAATGACTCCTTTTAAAAACCAACTTTCGATTTCGAGATAAGTTACCAATAGAAACAAGAGATACTTACCTACCAATACGAGTATGATGGTTCCAATAACTAGTGCTATTAGGACAGTGGTTACCCAGAGGGAAATGAGTTGGTATTGGATGAAATTGCGTTCGGTAAATTCGGGGCGTTCTTTTTGAAAAGCGGACATGAGGGTACGTATGCCATTGGAGGAAAAATAAAAGGCAAAGAGTAGACCGAGAGAAAAGATTCCGATATTTCCACTGGCAAAGCTAATATCTTCAAAGGCAGCCATGACGATGCGATGGGCATCGTGTGGAAGCACATAATCCATAAAATCGAAAAAGAGAGATTGCATTTCTGGATTGGGAGAATATGGCAATAAGGAGAGGAGGACAATAGCCGTCGGAAACATTGCAAGTATACTATTGAATGCTATTGCGGCAGCATTGAGTTGTATACTGTCTAGGCTCGCTTCTTTTTGTAGGAAGCGAAAAATTTTATAGAGACTGATTCCGTGAAATCCAGGAAGCTTTGTTCGATCTAAAAGTAATAGTATTTGTTGATACCAACTACCAAGCATGGTTATTTTTTTTGTCCGCTTACATCCTTTTTATCAATATAGCCTACTTATAAGTAGCGGATAAATAATAATATTTCCAATTCCAACCTAAACAACATTTAATGACCTACAAAGCAACGCTTCGGTATCTTTATAGTAAGTTACCAATGTATCAGCGTGTCGGAAAGGCAGCCTTTAAAAAAGACTTAACGAATATCAAAAAATTATGCGACTTATTAGGTAATCCACAAGAACAATTTCGAAGTATTCATATTGCAGGCACTAATGGTAAGGGTTCAGTGACTCACGGTTTAGGTGCTATCTTGCAACAAACAGGCCTAAAAACAGGCTTGTATACCTCTCCACATTATAAAGATTTTAGAGAACGAATAAAAATAGATGGACAGTTCATTTCTGAAGAGGAGGTTATTCATGGAATTAATGCTCTAAAACCTGCCATTGATGAGTTTAAACCCTCCTTTTTCGAGATAACTGTTGCTTTGGCCTTTGATTACTTTGCCAAGCAATCGGTAGATATTGCTGTTATAGAGACCGGTTTGGGGGGGCGATTGGATTCGACTAACATTCTTCAACCTATTTTATCGGTCATTACCAATATTGGTTACGATCACCAAACCTTTTTGGGAGATACTTTGCCTTTGATTGCTGGTGAGAAAGCGGGTATTATTAAGGAAGGCGTGCCCGTAGTTATTGGGGAGACACATCCAGAAACACAGGATGTATTTATCGAAAAGGCTGCTACTTGTCAGTCAGCTATTTATTTTGCGGATCAACATTTTACAACTACGAATGTGCAACAAACTTGGGAAGCAACAAAGATGGATGTAGAGGTGGATGGTCAGGTGTTGTATCCCCATTTAGTGAGTGATTTGACGGGTTCTTATCAGTTAAAAAATATTTGTACCATTTTGCAATGTGCGGAGCTATTGCCTGATTTATCGATTCCTTATTGTAGAGCTAATGCGATGGATGCTTTACAGAAGGTGCGATCTAGTACATCTTTTATGGGGCGTTGGCAGGTGTTGGACTGTGATGGACCTACGATTATTGCCGATAGTGCGCATAATGTAGATGGCTTACAAATGGTATTATCCCAATTGGATAGCATGGACTATGAACAGTTGCATATGGTTTTCGGAGCGGTGAAAGATAAGAATTTACACCCTGTCCTTTCTTTATTACCTACTGATGCGCGTTATTATTTTTGTAAAGCAGCCATACCACGAGGACTACCAACGAGTGTACTTAGTAGTTTGGCTAGTAAGCATCGTATTGAAGGGCAAAGTTATGCTAGTGTGGATGCTGCTTTTCAAGCCGCTAAAGAGAATGCGGGTGAAAAGGATTTAATTTTTGTAGGAGGTAGTATATTTGTTGTTGCTGAAATCTTATAAACATCATTCCATTACCACTTTCTTATCTTGGGCTTTCTTTGTAAGTATTTCTACTATTGTCTTTTTAGATAGTTTTGCCTCTAACCAAGAAATAGTATCGAAATAATTGTCTTCATCAACAAAAGAGGAGATGGTGTTGAACAGTTCTAAATACTCTTCTTGCACCTCTTTTAGATCGGAGGATTTTTTTGGCTTAGCTTGTACTATTTTTTCAAAAAAGTCAACCATTAAGATTTCGTACCGCGATTTTATTTTTTTCTCTTTGATGAATACTTTCACCTTTTTGATGCTCTCATCTAATTCCTTATACTGCTCTAAATCGACAAAGACTATGAGTCGAAGCAGGTAACTCATAATGTGAACGTCTGTAAAATTGAGTAGTGATTTTTGATAGTTGAAAATACGTTCGGTATAAGCTAAAGCCTCCTCATACTTTTCTTGATACATACTAATGAGAGCCAATTCATACCACATTCCAATACGGTACATTACTTTTACACTGTTTTCATTATTATTTAAGCAAAGTTCAATTTCAGGAATAAGTTTACTAGCATCATCTAACTGTAGGGTTTCTTTATAGACCTGAATCTCAATAAAATAGGCCCGTACTAGTAGATCAATGCTTACCTCATTGTCTTCCACTCCCTTTTTTTCTTGGGCTAGATCTTTTAACAATTTTACCATCTTCATGGCTTCTGAATAATCTCGTAGAATTAAGGTAATGTTTGCATAGTTGTTTATTACTGCCAGATAAGGTGTCCACTTTAAATTGATAAACAGAGGTTTGCTTTGGTATAACTCAATCATTCGGAGGTAATGCTTCGCCGCTTTCTGATAACTAAACCTAGAGCGATAAATACTCCCACAAATAGCATTGTAGAGCAGTTTGGCATTAAATGATAAAGCCTTACTTTCATCTTGCAATAATTCGTTTTGGAGAAAATATTGCATTCTTTTTCCACGATCTCCCCTTACAATAATACGACCACCATGTTCCATTACTTGCAAATTTAAGCTCCTATATTCCCATAGGTTAGCCATTTCCTTGCAGTGTTGAATATGATCTCTTTCACTTTCATAAAATGGCTTATCTAAGTAACCATAGTTGATGAGCAATTTCTCAAAATAATGATAATCGTTTCTAAACTCCTGTAAGCTATATTTTTCGATGAGGTGCTTTATCTTTTCCAAAATAGATGTACAAATAGTAAATTGTCTCTTTTCGGTTAGTACTTTGAGTGATTTGATGTAAAAACGTACCACATCTGATGGAGCAATCCAATTTCGATTCACTACTTCAAAAACCAACTGAATAGTTCTTGTTGTATATTTTTCTTCATCTTTATACTTCCTTGCTTTCAATTTTGATAACACCACATCTTCATCATAAAAGGAAGTATTGAGAAGAGTGTCAATTAATGGAATTGCACCTGGAAGTTGCACCTCAATATGTTGAGTAACCATCTTTTGGTGCTCCATTGATAACGACTGTAGCAAATTATACAAATCCTGTTTATTCAATTCCATATTAAATCCCTTTTAGATATATACACATACATAATTATGCCAAAATGAGATTCATATAGTCGAGTCTTGTGATTTAAATTAAACTTCGGTAACTTTTTTTATACGGTTGCCGTACTACAACTTAAATTTCTCGTCGTCCATCAATAACAAAGCTAGTTTACTAAGTTTAATGATGTTGAGACGGTGCTTTAAGTATAAGGCACCGTCTTTATCATTTTAGGTAAAGATGAAAAAGATAAGTAGGCATCAAGTTTGTTATTATGACAATGGACAATACATTCCCGAACAATTATTCCCCCTTACTTAAACCAATTCAATAGTTTAATTATCTAGAAAAATGTAACTTTAGTCAAGCTTAAATACTTACAAAACAATTCCACACTTATTTTTTTACTTTTTCCTTTTTTGCATAACACTTATTTACTATATTTAGTAAGTCAGTCCACACCTATTAAAACCTCTTATGCATGAATAATTTTTCAAAAATAGCCCTAGTATGTTTACTAGCATTACTATGTTTAGGCAATGCCTGGATGTATTACAAAAAAAACAATACCACCGCGCAAACTTCTCAAACAACTATTTCTAGCACTAATAATTCAGAAAATCTTACGAGTAAAGGAACACTCATTCCACAAGCTCAAGAAAACACATCCCCTCCTAACGAGACTAACAATCTACCAACGACAAGTGACAAGGAAAATGATTCGGTCGTTTTTGAGACCCCCAAAGCAGAAGAAGCTCCTGCTACTCCTGCTCCGCCTCCAGCAAAAGAAACGGCTCAAACAACGAAGCCTACTGTCGAAAATTTAGAAGACGTTTTTATTCAACATCAATTGGTAAATATCAAGCACATCGACCCCTCTATTTTGGTAGATCTACGTTATGCGACGGATAATAACTTTATGGGAGAAAATGTATATGGAGATATTAGTGCAGCTTATTTACAAAGGGAAGTAGCATTGAAATTGTCAAAAGCGCAAGAGTTTTTAAAAGAAATGAAACCTGATCTTAGTCTAATGATTTTAGATGGTGCTCGTCCACATCAAGTACAACAAAAAATGTGGGATTTGGTAAAAGGAACAGATGCTCATAAATATGTAGCTGCTCCAAGTCATGGCTCTATTCACAATTATGGAGCTGCTATTGACCTCACTATCGCCACTGTTGATGGACAAGAACTAGATATGGGAACCGACTTTGACCATTTTGGCGAATTGGCTCAACCAAGACATGAACGTAAATTTACCCAAATGGGCGAATTAACAAGTAGTCAATTAGCTAATCGTGTTTTGTTACGGCAAGTAATGAAAAAGGCAGGATTTAGAAATATTCAATCAGAATGGTGGCATTTCGAATCGTGTAATATACATACAGCCCGCAAAAAGTATAAAATAATTAAGTAAAGATGAAATAAAAAAACACCATTGTATTTAAATACAATGGTGTTTTTTTATGTAGTATAAGTAAAGATGAAAAAATAAATTGATCAAATATTGCTAGGCTATTTGTTGA
>JAHDHP010000288.1 GCA_020631245.1 Bacteroidota bacterium
GTATATCGGAACTCAAACTATCACCCACCATCAATAAGCCCGACTTATCTGGTTCTCCCAATGCCTCAAAAGTGTGATCGAAAAATTGTGCATCAGGCTTATAATGCCCTATTACATCCGAAATTACGATGAGGTCGAAATAGGGGAGGAGTTGTGCTTTTTCGAGACGAGGTGATTGCACTTCCTCAAAGCCATTGGTTACCAATGCCAGTTGAAAATGAGGCGCAATATGCTGTAGTACATGGGCGGTTTGTGCATACATGAGCGATTTATTAGAGAGCTGTTGGAGGTAGAAATTACTCATTTTTGTAGCATTTCCATCAAGCCCTATTTCTTGTAGAAAGGCTTCAAAACGTATGACTCGCAATTTCTCTTTTGCAATCTCACCAGCCTCCATTTTCTTCCAATAAAGTCTGTTTATATCTTGGTAAATGGGTAAGTAATCAAGATTCCATGTAGGCAGGTGTTGCTGGAACGTTTGGATAAGCGAAAGCTCTGATCCAGTATCGAAATCGAGTAAGGTATTATCGAGATCGAGTAGAATATGGGTGTACATACGTTTGTTTTTAGAAAATTAACCATGCATATCTTGCATGATTTGAAAACATTCGTAAATATACGGGTCTTGTTTGATTCTTTTTAACCAGACTTGTTTTTTCAAAAACTTTGTAGAGTCATTAACACCAGCTAGAGGCAGGGCGACTTGTACTTCAAAACTTTCAATGGGGCTAAATATAGACTCATGCCTAAAATAATGCTTATAAGAATGGTAAACTTCATAGGTGTGGTATTATTGGATGAATATATGGGCGACGAAAGTATTCCTTCCGATCATCCTCTTTTGAAAAAAGCAGGTTTAGTAGTTGTTGATATCAATTAGATATTGGGCGTGCCCTCTTCGCCCTTGCCTGTTCATGCGTCAACGCATACACAGTCACAAGGGCAAAGAGGTCAGGCTATCCGTTTGTAGTTGTCTTGCATACCTTTGTTCAGCTAAACGTCTAGCAGTGTCTTCCTCCGTCAGCCCTGCTAGTCGAAGCCTCACAAAAGGTCTGCTTCGCCAAGCTACCACTACTATCCTTCACGCAGTCTCCTCTTGCAAACATCGCACAATTTTATACTATTCACTGCAATACCCTGCCTAAAATTTTGTTTTTCCCTTTTGTTTACTATCTTTCAAAAAAAACAGAATAAATAATTCTATATGTTAAGGTGTTTTTTATTCCTTTCAATCGTTTCCATGATGCTAAGTAGTGCGAGTACCACAACAAAAACCAAATTACTGTACATTGGTGATCCGATGTGTTCTTGGTGTTACGGATTAGCTCCCGAATTAGAACAAGTAGTCAAACACTTTGAAGGGAAACTAGAAGTAGAATTGATTATGGGAGGCTTACGTCCTTATAATACCCAAAAGATGATAGAGCTAAAAAGCTTTTTAACACATCATTGGGAAGAAGTAGCGAAAGCAAGTGGACAATCTTTTACCTATGATATACTAAATAGTACTGAAATTACCTATGATACAGAGCCTCCTAGTAGAGCAGTGGTCATTGTTCGTAAAATGGACGCAGAAAAAGCCCTGCCTTTTTTTAAAGAAGTCCAAAAAGCTTTTTATCTTAATAACTTGAACCTACATTTGGCTGATAGTTATTGTAGCATTGCACAAGAACTAAAAATAGATTTTGAGCAGTTCGAGCAATTATTTGAGTCTGATGAAATGAAACAAGTAGTAAGAGAAGATTTTGTGCGAGCCAATGAAATGGGGGTTCGTGGATTCCCAACATTAATACTACAACAAGATGAACAATTAAAAATGATAAACAATGGATACGCGAAGGCTGTTACCATTATCGAAAAAGTAGAAGGATATTTAGATTAAGTTTAATTTTTGATTATGAAAGACCAAAAAGCTAAGGTATACAATAAGTTAATCACCATTGTAGATGAGCGCATTGATATGGCAAGTAAAGCCATAAAAGTGATTGATGAATCACATGAAAGTGAAACCAAAAGTAGTGCTGGCGATAAATTTGAAACAGGTCGCACTATGATGCAAGCAGAACGCCAAAAAAGCGAAACACAGCTTCGGAGGGCAATGGATTTAAAAAATGATTTGGTAAAGGTAAAAATGACCCGCAGATATGATGAGGTTGATTTTGGAAGCATGGTGATTACCAACAAAGGAACCTACTTTATGGCTATTGGTTTAGGAAAGGTAGATGTTGAAGGGAAACCGTATTTCTGTATTTCCTTTGCTTCTCCAATTGGCCAATTACTAAAAGATAAAAAAGTAGGAGATACCATCGTGTTTAGAGAAAATAAAATTAAGATTAAAGAAATAGTGTAAAAAAATAAAATAGTAGGATCGTTATGTTTTAGGAATCAACCCAACCAAACATGTATAAATACATCCTACTTTTTTTTCTAATTCTTACTGCCTGTGGAGATACTGAAGAGCCGTTTATCATGCCTGATAATGCTCATAAACTCCTTACCAATGACTCCACAAAAACTTGGAAAATAGCTCGTCGTTTCAATGATCATGTTCGTATGAATATGGGGCATTGCTTTTTAAATTATCGACAGACTTATCGATCTGATCAAGTGCTTACCGATAATAATGGAGAAGGTGAAGATTGTGGTGAATCGCTAAAAGCTCAATGGGAATTTGTTACTAGCAAAAAAGGAAACCATTTTATCAAAATGATGAGTAAGCAATTGGCTGCTATGTTTAATATCGACAAGGACTATAAGTTTTTTCGCATCATGAAACTTACCAACGAAGAACTCATTGTCCGCTACAATCACCGCCAATTTTCGGATGATGAAACCTCCATCACCGACATTTATGTTCCCGAACATATCAATGTGGAGGATCGGGACTTTCATTGGTAAAGAATTGCCCATTCATTCCCTATATGCTTAGAATGCCAGAAGATAAATAAGATACATCTGTAAATGCAAAAATCAATAATGAGAACAATTAGGTAACAAAACGCGCTATTATATGATAAAAGAAGATCAATATCAAGTAAGTGAATAATGTTTGAATTAATTGTATATTGGTATGTGTTATGTGATACACAGCTTCGATGGAAGGAGGGAGTGAAAAACAAGTAATCAAGTTTTTTAATAACTTAATGCTTATTTATGAGTAAATTAGGTGTTTTTGTATCTTTGCTGTCATGAAAATGTCAATACCATCGTCGTCTACAAATTACCCATACAATTCTACTATTAGTGTACTATCAATTGCTAAAATGATGAAAAACCTATACGATCGGTTTATTCAAGTTGGGCAATCAGATCAATATAGTAAAGGAGAGAATACCAAAATTGAGTATCTCAACATTACTCTTATTGTGCTGTCTGTATTACTAATAGCTTCCCTATCTACCAATGTTATCAATCAAAAGTGGTCTCTTTTATTTGATACACTTATTTACTCAGGTTGTAGTTTAAGTATTATCTCCATCTTTTTACTGCACTATTTTAAGTTGCCTAAAATAGCAAGATTAGTCTTTTTCTTTGCACCAACCTTAGTCATCGCATCAGCCTGTTTTATTCTCAAAGTCACCTTCCTATTAGAACTACTGAACATTGTTTTTCTTGTAATTTTCTTCAATTACTTCAGCAACAAGCGAATTCGCTATTTCTTTGGGGCTTACCAATTATTGGTCTATAATTTCGTTTTTTTCCTCATCCATTTTGCAGGAATTTATGAAAATGTCATCCTATTTCGCCCCCTTGACAATGTCATCATTTATGACCTCTTGTATATTGGCTTATTCTTTATTATTGGATTTACAACTAACCGTATTGAGCATGAAATCAAACAAAAAGAATTAGCTTTAAAAGAGTTGCGTTCTCAAATAGAAAAAACAGAAGCTGCCTATAAGTCAATGGAGTCTTTTGCCTATGTGATTTCACACGACATCAAAGCTCCTTTAACGAATATGACGGCCTTTGCTGCCTTATTACAAGATGAACTGGAAGAAGGAGAAACAAAAGATTTAAAAGAATACACAAAGTATATCCAGAAAGAGGGGACAAAATTGTCAACAATGGTAGATGATGTACTCTATTTTGCTAAGTTGAACAATGATAACCATGCCGATAAAAAGGTTCATAATAATATTGTGCAAATGGTAGGAGACATTAGTGGTTACCTCAAAACAATTTACCCCCAATCAGAAGTATTAGTAGATACTAGTTTGCCAAGCATTTATGGAAATGCTTCCAATATGAAAATATTGTTACAAAACTTGATAGAAAACGGACTCAAATACAATAAAAACGAAACCCCACAAGTAAATATTAGTAGCTATACAAATGGTGACAAGCTAAAAATTATCTTTGAAGATAATGGTATTGGTATCTCGCAAAAACACCAAGAAAAGATATTCCAACTTTTTGGACGCTTACACACCGATTCCGAATATAAAGGAACAGGAGTTGGACTCGCCAATTGCAAAAAAATTGTCGAAAACCACCTCAATGGACAATTAGAAGTAGAAAGTGAAATAGGTAAAGGTGCTAAGTTTGTGATTACACTACCCAAAAATTAGTCAGCTCTCCCAAACCTAAAAAAGATGAGTAACCTTATTCTATGATTATCTTTTCATTTGTAAATATTCCCGTCTCGGTATCTTCTACTCTAATAAAGTAAAGCCCCTTCATTAAGTCATGGGTATGTAGTTTGATTTCATCTTTTATAGAATGGTATCTATGCACTACTTGCCCTGTTAAATTAATCAAAGTGATATGGTATAGACAATCTCCACAGGTTGATTTTATAAATAAGTGGTCTTGCGTTGGATTCGGATAAACGGTTATTTTATCGATGTCCTTATTGGAGTTTGTAGAGGTAATATTGCTAAATCTTAAATTATCAAAAAACACATGACTACATTCTAAACAAGCAGGAGGGGAGCCAAATCCGAATCTTTTTTTAGAAAGAACCACTATCACCGTATCTGGAATCAACTCATTATCCGAATAAGCAATTTCCAATTCAAATTCTTTGTAAGACGTAGACTCATTTAATACGATATTCGCTTGCCCAAGAGTATCTCTATTATTGGTAGACAAATTGTGTTTCGTCAGATATACTTCTACATACGTTCTCAATGAATCACATTCACCTAAAAGAATAGCTTTATAATCACCAATAAGCTTAGTTGGTTTAAAATCAATAGGCCATCCTGGTTTAACTGCACTTTCTCCCGCTATGATTCTCATTACTTGATAGCCATAATAGCCCGATAAAGTAACTGCATAATTCCCTTCGGTAGCATCAGTAGTACGACCCAAACCCATACGTTCTGGTATATGGTCGGGTCGAAAATGCCACTTTGGAGGAAATAAGCCTATTTGATTTTCAATGACCGTCCTATCATGCCACAAACCAGGTGTTCCATCAGTCAAATCCCATTCTTCAAAATCCAAATTCCATTCAGGAGACTGACCTGATACAATTGTTAATGACCCACTGAAAATGAATAATAATAGTATTAGAAAAGAGTATTTCATAGTTGTTTTTTTGTCTTAAATAAACATCCTTCAACACCCATTCACCAACTCATCATCATCTACTGGGCGTGCCCTTTCATAGTAGTTGAGTGCTAGGGTTTGGTATTCAACTCAACAATTCAATCACCCAAGCACTCAACCACTATTTCAGGTCGGGCTATCCGTTTGTAGTTGCCTCATACCCGCTAGTTCAGCATACTCCTAGCAGTGTCTTCCGCTGTCAGCCCTGCTAGTCATTGCTTCACAAAAGCGGCTATTTCGCCAAGCTACCACTACTATCCCTCACGCGAACCAATGAATGAATGTGTGAATGAGCGAATGACTGAATGAGCATTACGCACCCATTTTATTAAGTGGACTGTCTTCAATT
>JAHDHP010000289.1 GCA_020631245.1 Bacteroidota bacterium
AAATACAACCTCGGTTGGGCAACCATCGGTATCTGTACACACGCCATGTACGAAGCCATTAATCACGCTTCCAATCGTAATTTATACGGCAAATTTGTCACTGACTTTCCACATATCAAAGCCCTCTTTATCAAGGCATATACGCGCCTCATTGCCATGCGTCTCTTTATTTTTAGAGCCACCGATTATATGCGTTCTGCCTCGGCAAAAGATCGTCGCTACTTGCTATTCAATCCGATGGTGAAAATGAAAGTGACGACCGAAGGAGAGCATGTGATAAACGATTTATGGGATGTGGTAGCTGCCAAAGGCTTTGAGCGAGATATGTATTTCAATATGGCAGCTAGAGACATTCGCGCACTACCCAAATTAGAAGGAACCGTACACGTCAATATGGCATTGATTATCAAATTCATGCCGAACTACTTCTTCAATCCTGCCGAATTTCCAGAAATTTCACAGCGATACGATGCCGCCAATGATACCTTTATGTTCGAGCAAGGGCCAACAAAAGGACTTTCCAAAATCCAATTCCACGATTATAAAGCGGCTTACGATCTTTATGACCTACCAAACATCACCGTTTTTAAAGAGCAAATTGCCACACTCAAAGAAACCCTCATGATGGCAGGACCAACAGCGGGTCAACAAAAAGACATTGATTTCTTACTAAGTGTTGGAGAGCTATTTACACTAGTGGTTTACGGGCAACTCATTCTCGAAAATGCCAAAATTTGGAAGATCGAAGAAGTCCTCATTGACCAAATTTTCCAAGTACTCGTCGAAGATTTCTCTACATTTGCCCTTCAAATTTATAATAAGCCTACTAGCACCGATAAGCAAATGGAATATGCGCTGAAGATGATCAAAAAGCCCATCTTCAATGCCGAAAATACACAGTATATATGGGAGAATAAGGTATATGCTTTGAAAGATACTTATGAAATGGCAAAAGAGGGAAGAAAAGTGGAAACGAAGGAGCCAGTATCATAGCGATTGAACGATTTACGTTCAACGTAACCCAATCATCCAGTCATGCAATCAACCAATCATCATTAGTTGGGCGTGCCGTGTATAAAAAAAGCGCAATTATTTGCTTCCGCCAGCGTCCTCGCTGGTGGCAAATAACTGCGCTTTTTTTATACCCGTCGGGCTATTCGTTTGTAGTTGCCTCATAAGGGCTAGTTCTGCATAGTCCTAGCGGTGTCTTCCGCTGTCAGCCCCGCTAGTCCTTGCCTCACAAAAGCCCTTATTTCGTCAAGCTACCACTGCTATCCCTCACGCGAAAGACGTTTGAACGATCTACGATTTATGTGAGACGAAATAAAAAAGCAGAAAGAATTTTAGTGTTTGTGTAAGAACATTGACCTTCAATCGAGAAATGAGAAGATAAAGTGTATAAGGGAGTAATTCCTTCTGCCAAGATATACTAAACAGCCAGCTTCTTCCAAGAAAAATAAGAAGTAAACAACAAAACAATTGCAACCAAAGCAGGAGCAAATTCTCCATCACCAATCATATAATGCGCTAAAAAGGCCAATATAAAATCAAAGAAAAAGCCAGCATAAGCCCATTCTTTTAGAGAACGTGATTGATTCGTCCAAATAGCAATTAGTCCCAATAGTTTAGCAACAGCCAAAGGGTAAATAATATAAGTTGGATAGCCCAAATTGGCAAAAACAGTTTTAATAGCTTCGTGATTGAAAATATACATCCCTGCCGACATCAGCGTCAATGCAGTTAACAGTCCTGTGCTAATCCAATAAACGAGTTTGAAGTTTTTCATAATTGTAAAGAGCTTGATATTTGATATAAATATTTCCTTTTTACAAAAATATAAAGTTTGTCTTAATTGATGGTTAAATATCTGTAGATATATTTTATGGTAGTAAGTGAATGCCTCATAACAGTTAGAAAAATTAGAAAGAGCTTTCTTGCAATTGCGTTGCATACCTTTTTAGTTTAACTTTGTGCTATTAATGAAATGGATTGTCTACATATTAAGCATTTATTTTTTGCTACTTGCCATACTACCTTGCACAGATGGATTAACTAGTTGTATGATAGATCAGGTATTAGAGGATATAGCAAGTATCTCAGGTGTGGATAGTCAACAAACGTATGATGATCTCCAAGCAACTACTGATGAAGAGCATCAACACGCTGATCATTGTAGCCCTTTTTGTATTTGTGTATGTTGTGGAATTTCGTTAGATCAAGGACAAACTATCATTACATTAGGCAATAACTATCTTTTATTACAAATCATAACTATCCTATTTATAGATATTAAAGGCATATTCTTACCATATAAAACATGGCGGCCGCCTCGTATGAGTTAAATCAAAATAATAAACATTACTTTCTTTATTGTTCTATCCATCTTGATCTATTTCAAGGATTGAATGGACAGACCTATTTATTGATTTAATTCAACTTAAAATTAAATGCCATGAAAAAAATAAGTTTAACAATTGCCTGTTTGTTTTTGTGGGCAACTATCTCAATAGCACAAAATACTTTTGAAACAATTATTGTTAATCATGATACTGAGGAAACACTCGTAGGAGCAACTATAGAGATAGAAGGAACAGAATTAGGAGGGGTTAGTGATATAAATGGAAAAGTGCTTATTGAAAATATACCTAATGGACATTATCATCTTCATATTAGCTACGTGGGTTATCAGGAAGTAGAACTTGAAGTAGTTTTTCCTCTTATTGAGTCGATACCCCAAATTGGATTAGAAGAGGGAGAAGAACTAGATGTTGTTACTGTGACAACTACTCGTAGTGGTCGTAATATTGAGGATATTCCTACCCGTTTAGAGCTAATAAATGCCGAAGAAATGGCAGAAAAAGCAGTTATGAACTCCACAAATATCTCCATCTTGTTACGAGAAAGCACCGGTATTCAAGTGCAACAAACTTCTGCTAGTTCTGCCAATCAAAGTATTCGTATTCAAGGATTAGATGGTAGATATACACAACTGCTAAAGGATGGCTTTCCCATTTATGGTGGTTTTTCTAGTGGTTTAAGTATTATGCAAATTCCCCCTTTGGACTTAGAACAAGTAGAAGTTGTTAAAGGAAGTAGTTCTACACTTTATGGAGGAGGAGCTATTGCGGGTTTGGTAAATCTCATTTCTAAAACCCCAGAAGAAGATCCTACATTAGATGTCATGTTTAGTCAAACGCAAGCTTTAGGGTCTACTTTAAATGCTTTTTATGCTCAACAATATGGTAAGTTAGGTCTATCACTATATTCTTCTGGACATTTTCAAAAAGCCTATGATAATAATAATGATGATTTCTCTGATTTACCACAAACAAAAAGCATTGGAACAAATGCTAATCTCTTCTATAATTTTGACGACAAAACCAAATTGCGAGTAGGTTTAAACACTTCTTTTGAAGATCGTTGGGGAGGGGATATGAGTCTTATTACCAATGGAGAGCCAAGTGGAGAACATCAATATAGTGAACGCAATTATTCAAAGCGATTAGCTTCTCAGGTACGACTAGATCGTAAGTTAGGAGGAAATATGTCTCTCGTTTTTAAAAATAGTATCAATTTTTTTGATAGAGAATTAATTATTCCTACGCTTAGCTTTCAAGGGACGCAAATAGCCAGTTATTCAGAGTTGAATGTAAACAGTGAGGGTGAGCGTGCTGAGTGGGTATTAGGAGCCAATATGTGGACAGATAAATTTGATGAGAGAAATACAAATTTAGAACGGGATTTTAGTGATTATACATTAGGACTTTTTGGGCAAAATACTTTTACGGTTAGCGATTATTTTTCGATTGAGAGTGGGCTGCGAACCGATTATCACTCTGAGTATGGGGTGTTTGTTTTACCGCGTCTAAATCTTCTTTTTGACATCAATAAGCATTGGACAGCTCGACTAGGAGGAGGGATGGGCTACAAAACACCAACGATGTTTACTGAAGAGGGAGAGACAAGAGCTTATCAAGACATTGTGCCACTTTCCCCAAGTGATTTAGAAGCAGAACGATCTATCGGAGGCAACTTGGATATTAACTATAAAACGGTTCTATTTGATAAGGTTTCCTTTAATATCAATAATTTATTCTTTTATACACGACTCAATAAACCACTATTTTTGAGAGGAAATATACTAGGACAACCTCAGTTTCAAAACAGTACTGGTTTTGTAGATAGTAAAGGTTTAGAAACTAATATGAAGTTTACCTACAAAGATTATAAACTGTTTTTAAATTATGCTTTGATTGATGCACAATTAAAGGAGAGTGGGGTTCGATCTCAAAAGCCACTTACTCCTAAGCATAATATTGGCGCGGTTTTAATGTATGAAACAGATAAATGGCGTATTGGGTATGAAACCTACTATACAGGTGCTCAATCTCTTAGTGATGGTAGCAAAACGAATGCTTATTGGTTGATGGGTTTTATGCTTTTAAGAACCATTAAAGATACTGATATTTACATCAATTTTGAGAATTTTACTGATACGCGTCAGTCACGTTATAGTCCTATTGTAAATAGTGAACATGCATCACCTATTTTTAGTGAATTGTGGGCTCCTACTGATGGTTTTATTTTTACGGCAGGAGTGAAATTTCACTTATTTGGAAAAGAACATCATCATTGATGAAGAAACATTTTACTGCGTGAGGGATAGTAGCGGTAGCTTGGCGAAGTAGAAAGGTAGTGAGACTTTTGCTGGCAGGGCTGACGAAGGAAGACACTGCCAGCAAAGATAGTCGCTCTCCTTTTCTACGAGACAACTACAAGCAAATAGCCCGACCCCATTTTTGTTGAAAAAGAGGCCACTAGTGGCCTCTTTTTCAACAAAAATGGGGGCACGCCCAGATAATAATGGGCTGCGTATAGGTATATTTGAACAGTTGATTGTATCTTACTCAATCCCTCAATTATATGGCACACGACGACCACCACCACCATCACCACAGCGACACCGAAAACATTAAAGTTGCCTTTTTTCTCAATCTCGCTTTTACCATTATAGAGATTGTAGGGGGAATCATGACCAATAGTGTCGCCATTTTATCTGATGCCCTTCATGATTTGGGAGATAGTTTGTCATTGGGCTTGGCTTGGTATTTCCAAAAAGTTTCCAAGAAAGGGCCAGATAAAGCGTATAGCTACGGATATAAACGCTTTTCTTTGCTAGGAGCATTGATCAATTCGGTGATTCTAATTGTGGGAAGTTTATTTATTTTGCGAGAAGCGGTTCCACGAATATGGAACCCAGAACCTGCAGATGCAGGAGGAATGATTGGACTGGCGATTTTGGGAGTGATTGTGAATGGGGCAGCAGTGCTAAAACTGAAAGATGGAACATCGTTGAATGAAAAGGTGGTTTCGGTTCACCTTATGGAAGATGTACTCGGATGGGTGGCGGTGCTGATTGGAGCAATTGTTATGTACTTTTTTGACCTGCCTATTATTGATCCTATTTTATCGGTACTGATTGCCTGTTTTATCTTTTATAATGTCTTCAAAAGCTTGCAGCATACGTCGAAGATTATCTTGCAAGGGATTCCTAATAATATAGATGAGCAAAAAATTAGAGTTTATTTACAAGGAATACCCGAAATAGAAAGCCTACACAACTTACATATTTGGTCAATGGATGGTGAATACAATATCTTAACGGTACACATCGTCCTAAAAGAAAATAAATCAGTAAATGAGTTGGTGGCTTTAAAAAAAGAAATTCGCCACGAACTACTCCATCAAAACATCCATCAGGTGACGATTGAGTTTGAAGTGATGGGGGAGGAGTGTGGAAAGGGGGATTGTGTATGTTAACTTATACTTTTCTTCAATAGCCTTTGTTAATGGAGATTCACGGGTGTAAATCAAAACAA
>JAHDHP010000290.1 GCA_020631245.1 Bacteroidota bacterium
CCTAGCTTATCTTTTTCGGGATCATACACATATTTATTAAAGACCGTCATTTCCATAATTGATTCCCTTGCTTTCTTTATTGGTAACTTAGTTATAATCTAGTACCCATGCATCTTTATTATACCCTCGGCAACGAGCTGCTAATTGTTTTGCTTTTTCTTTACTACCACTTGATGGAACGCCCACACGGTAATAACCATTCGCCAATGGAATTAATTTGGCACTCAATCCATCATTTTTCAATTTCGTTGCAATACGATTGGCATTAGATTTATCTTTAAATGCTCCTACAATGACATAATAGCCACGCGACACACTACCACTTTTAATATTACCAGGTTTATGTTTTACGACCTTAACACCACTTGTATTAACTGTAGCTGTTGGTGGAGGAGGTGTAGGCTCTGCTGGTTTGGGAGCAGGAGGTGTGGGTTTAGCTACTGGAGTTGGTGGAGGTGTTGTAGGTCTAGCATCTGAGTTGTTATTGTTATTATTTTCATTTGCTTCAGATGGTTGCTGAACTGGTTCAGACAAAGCAACTTGATCATCATCCTCATTTACAGAATTAGTAACCGGCACTTCTTCTTCACCATTGGTATTATTTGCATCTCCATTCGATCCCCAAGGTGGATTAGAAGCCGTAGAAACGCCTCCTGTTCCGAGAGAATCTGTAGCATTAACTGTATTATTTGATCGATTATTGTTTGTAGGCATTACTGGTTCAATCCGTTCGGTTTGGTCAGCAAGTTTACTACCTGGTTTTTCTGTGTTTTTATCCCCACCAAAAATCCCTGATAGCCACAAAAGTAATACTCCTAAAATAAGAAATGGTAGCCACCACCAAAAACCGCCTTTCTTTTCTTTTTCCTCTTCCTCCTCTACTACTGTAGCGACGGCTGCTGTTCCAATATCTTTATTCATCGAAACATGACTTTTATCAGTTGTTGTTTCTTTGATACTCGATGAACTTGAAGCTTGTCCTGTATGACTGCTTGTCGCAACAGGTGGATTGGTGATAGTAGCGGATTCCTGTAAACGGTTGTTACATTCCGTAATTCGTCCTCTAATAAACGAATCGTCTGGATGGATTTGTCGCGCTTCTTCATAACTACGTCTTGCTCGCACATAATCGCCTTCTAGAAATAGGCGATCAGCTTCTGTAATGAGGGCATCGAATCGTATTTCAGACCCTTCTGATTTGGGGAAGGCAGTTGTTGTTTCTCCTCTTTGTCCCATATCTAAAGCTCCTAGAAAATCGGCAATAGTTGGGAAACGTTCTTGTGGGTGCAAAGCCATTCCTTTATGGATAGCCGACTCAATGTTTTTAGGCACACTGCTATTGTAATTACCTAATGGAATGAGGGTACGTATTTGACGTGTTTCTGCTGGAACGGGTCGTTGTCCTCCAAGCGTGCGATAAATAGTGGCTGCAAAAGCATATACATCCGAATAGCTACCACGTTTTGCTTCATAGTCGAACATTTCGGGAGGTGAATAACCAGGTGAGTGAATCAAAGAATGTTGTAAGATTTCTTTGAGTACTGCTTCTCTTTGTGGAGCTAAGCCAGTAAGAACGGCATTACCAGCTCTTGTAATAAAAATATTTTCGGGTTGGATATCACCGTGAATAATCTTCTGTTTATGTAGAGCAGTAATTGCCTGTGCAATTTGCTGGATAATAGGTTCACTTTCTTCTACAGAAAGCTTTCCAGTATTAGCTTTGCAATACTCCTCTAGGTTCATCCCTTCTAGATAGGGCTGCACATAATAGGTGGTATTGTTTTCTTGAAAGACATCGGTAATATGATGTAAATTGGGGTGTTGATCATACTGACTAATCTTATCCGCTTCTTGCAAATATTGATTTTTGAATACGATAAACTGCTCTCTTGCCAACGATTGTGGTTCTACTGACTGGTCGGCAGCGCGAATACTTCCTTGTGGGAAAAATTCTTTGATTATCACCTGAGTTTGAAGAAAACGAGCTACATAAGTAATACTAATCCCATCTTGATTAGTTACTCTCTCGATGCGGTAAACCCTTGTTTTGAAGGTTGTACCAGGTTGGAGGGTGTATGTAGACATACTTTAATTTTTTGATTAGCAATATGGAGGCGGTAGGGAAATTTACTAAAACTACCTAAAAATAATACATTTTTTCTTAAAGACAGTTATTTTTTGATTTGATAAAAACTGAGATGGGCAAATTGTTCAAAAATGGCCAAAAAAAAGCCTCTCCATGGAGAGGCTTTTTTTGTTTTTTGTATAGATAATTCTGGAAGATTTCAGCTACGATTAATAACAATCAAAATATTCTTCGCGGATTAATTGGCCTTTTTCATTATAAAATTGCCATTTCCCAACTCGTATAGCATCTTGGTAAAAACCTTCACTATGCACATGTCCAGTAGGGTGATAATATTTCCAAAAGCCTTCCCTTCTGCAAGCAACAAAATGCCCTTCTTCTTGTACATGTCCATTTTCATAATAATCTTTCCAGAATCCCTCTCTTTTTCCACTACTAAAATGCCCTTCCCATTGTATAAGCCCATCGGGATAAAACCACTTCCAAAAGCCTTCTTGTTGGCCTTGTGAATAATGTCCAACACTTTGCAATTGATTTGTACCTGTAAAATAGAATTGAGTAAACCCTTCTTCACCATTAGGAGCTTTTTGAGCAAAGCATCTTTCGGATTCAATTAGTTCTTCCTCACAGTCTCTTGCTGTGGCAATTGTTTCCTGTAAGCTTTCTGTTATAGCCATTTCTTCGGGTGTACTTTCTTTTTCACAAGCACCAAAACCAAACACCATTAGACAAATAAGAAAATACATGTGGGTAGCCTTTAAATGAAACATCATTGATAAAACATAAAGTTAATAATAAAAAGAATGATTCAAGATAACTTTTTTTTAGCTTTCAGTTCTTTTGTAAATCATAGTTGTCTAGATGGCGACATAAAAAAAACAGGCTTTGGGCCTGTTTTTTTAATCTGAACACAATAAGCATGGGATTAGTTAACTATCCCATAAAGCTGACATTTTAACATTGGTTAAAAAAGCAGTTGCACAGAGAGCTACAACGGGAATAACAATGGGGGCACTGTCATCAGAAACAAATGGTCATAGCATCTTAGTTGTACAACTACTCATCTTAAACTGAGCTTTTATTTTTAATATAACGCACACAATACATTACTTATCAGACATTAAAAAGCATAATTTATTTTTCAATTATTCTTGTGTTTAATATTTTTTACTTACTTTGTGCGCTGAAAACATACGACAGCATTTTATTTTCTCACTCTCTTTAAATTACTTTCTTCTTCTTACCCATAAAATTTACGACATAGAAGCGTCCATGCTTCATTATCTCTGTTTATTTATCAAATTTAATTGACCACAATGGGATAAAAAAATGATCCCTTTTTTTATCCCATTTATCCCGTTTTTTATATAAAATGCTATATCCGTATGTCTATACCCAAACTAAAAATTCGTCCTAAAGATCTGAGAAGTCTTCATAGCCTTGCAATAAAAGAGGCAAGAAAACGATCCAATAAAAAGCTTAGTAAAAAAGAAGCTGTTAACAAAATTCGATTACAATATCCGATCCTTCTTGAAAGCTGGTTATACCGCAATTTAGAGAAAAGTGTAAGAGACAATATTGACAATCTTTGGATGAAAGAAGAGACAGAAAGGCTTGATGCGTTGTGTAACTATGTGCATCAGGTAAACTATGCAAGTAAATATGAAGTAGATAAAGGAGAAAAGCAAGAAAATGTCATCCAACGATTTGATAATTCAAAGTGGTGGCTTTACTATTATCATACGACCTCTAAAAAGGAAGCTGCATTAGCAAGGGCTGTACTTTATTTTGATAAAGGGGGGCAAGTAAAAGTAAATAATATAAAAACAGATACGGATACAGATTACAAAGGATTGGCCAGTGTTTATGTAGAACGACATTTAGTATTTAACTTAACCACAGACCCTTATGATAAAAAATCATTGCGGATGCATACCTATATTGGACATGCTAAGGTTTTTCCGATTATGCTCGGTACTTTTTGCAATATAAACCATATAGGAGCAATGGAAGCAGGTACTGTGTTACTTCATAAGATTGACAATGAGGTAAAAAACCCTAAGCCTTCTGTTATCATTAAAAATAGTCCCGCCTACAAAAAAATACATACTAATATCAAAAAGTATTTTGCGAATAAAGGGCAAAACTTTGTAAAAGCTCCTGCTCGACCTATTGATTTAGATACACTTGGCAAATGGTTGGAGGAAAAAGAAAAACTCAAAAAAGGGTTTCCTAAATTAACCGATAAAAAATATCAAGCAGTTATTGCTACACCTATCTCTTCTTTAGTCAACTCTCAATTACAAATAGGAACCAAAGAATTAGCCACCATTGCTGATAGTCTTGTCAAATATTGTTCATTTTCAAAAGACCGTATTCACTATCATGGGAAAGATAAGGACATTAGCAATATCAGCAAAATTCCACATATCATGTTAAAGAATGCCAAAAACCGTATTAATAACACAGCGCATTTAATACTCATTTATCCTCCTAGTAAAAATAGCTCTGTCATTGCGGAATTAGCATGGGCACTTGACATTGAAATACCGACTATCGTATTTTGCCATAAAAAAAGTGATTTACCACTTATGTTTCAAGACTCTTCTGGCTATCAAATCTATGAATATCAGGACATCAACCATATCCACAAATTATTTAAAGATCATGGAAAGGCACTCTTTAGAGAATACGATAAATAATAAGTCATTCTACCCTTTCCCCCAAAACTTCCTCACTCGCTCCACAAATGACAAACGTTCAGGAGAACCTTGTGCGACCTGTTCCCTTTTTTCTTCTTTGGTAGCCACTTCAGCATTTGCCAATGGTTGGTACACATACATATGAGAATGGTCATAAAAACAAGCCCAATATCTACGCGCAGGTTCATGTGTTTTTTTATAGACATCTCCATCACCTGGAAAAAACCAATCCGACCATTTGCCATTAAACCAGCGCACCTTATAGGCAATAATTTTTACATTATAAATCTCTTGATCCAAGTTCAAATCAAGGGATTGCGACCATCTTGGGTCAAAACTGGGTCCGCGATACTGTTCACGAACAGGATTATTTAATAAGGCATTTAAATCCATCATAAAATTAGTAGTAGAAAATTGATCATTAATAGGTGTCTTGGGGCCAATCATTTAATGATTTAGACATAGAAATATAGTCACAATCTCACAATTTGTTAAAGTTTCCCAAAGTTTTTTTACATTTGAACAGCAAAAAGAAGTAATTATTTCACTAGGAAAACTTAAAAATAACAAACAATGGGTTTATTTAGCTTTTTAACAGGCGGTAAAGGAAAGGACAAAAAAAATAGTAATGTCCTCAGTAATGAAGAAATTTTAGATGGAGGTGCTTGCCCTCCTTGTTGGGGATACCAAGAATATGATGGGAAATATCTAGAAAAAGTAAAAGATCGTGACCGTGATGCCATCAATAACAACCCACAAGCAAAAAAGGCTTTTGTGGAGCAATTTGTGCAAGATCATGTCAAGGGAATCAAACTTAAAGTGGAGGGTGATCATGGGGTATGTCCTGCTTGTAAAAGTCGCTATAAGTATACTCCTCCTGCGGTGTAGTGTGGGTGGTTGGGTGGTTGGGTGGTTGGGTGGTTAATCAAACGTTATAATTCTGGTATACCAAATTAATTGAAAGATTTATTTTCTGGGCGTATCCCCATTTAGTCAATCAAAACCTGTCAGGTTTAGTAATTAAGTTATTCGACAAGTAAGGTAATCACAAAAAACC
>JAHDHP010000291.1 GCA_020631245.1 Bacteroidota bacterium
ATTGTTAGCAAAGAGACAGCTAGATTGGTCAATTTATTCTTTCCTCTTTACTTATTGAGATGGGTGGCTTTTCTATTTAAAATTAGCTTAAATCAAACTTCTAATTGTTGCAATTTCCTTGCTATCCAAGAACGATAAGGCAAATTTTCTAGCTCCTTAAATCGCTTCTTTAAATCCTCAAAATTTCGCTCTCTTGGTGCTAATTGTTTCATTTTGAATAATCGCCTAGAAAAGTTAATTAAATTTAGATAAGATTGTCTAAAATCTTCAGTAAAGGTTTTATTACGTCTCAAAAAGACACTAAAGGCATCAAAGAAGTTGAGCAATAACATATCGAATTCTTCTAGCTCAAAATATCCTTTCATCTGCATGACCTTCGCTCGTAGTTTATCATAGTCATCGTTAAAATCAACTGCTTGCAATAAATCCAATGCTTGTTCAAAATCACCTTTATTGACCGCCACTTCCGCAAGTGATAGTGTTTTGGCATTTTCTCTAAACTCTTCTTTCAAAAAAGGCGTATATTTCTCTATAAAGCCGTCTATCCAATCAAACTGCTTGAGGGTACAGGCAACATTCACAATATTATTATAGTCGATATGCTCTATAAAATCGTATTTCATGAGCAATTTGGTTTCTAAGCCAAACTGATACCATTCAAATACCTCTTCTAAGTAATGGGTTTCGCCCGAATCATAAGCGGTTAGCCCATAATTGATCATCAGTATATAGAATTCCAATTCCTCTTCAGCTCCAAAAATATCTCGCTTCGTTCGAATAATTTCTTTCAGGCGACGATACTTATCTTCGTTAAAATCTTTTATCAGATCGTTGTATAATTGGTAAGATTCAAATAACAAATTGTCAGTAAAGGGGGCTTTGCTCGTAATCGACTTGATCTCGTCCATAAACAACACTTCATATGGCTTTTTATTTGCAAAGATTCCTTCTCGATTGGATATTTCACAAGCATACTGCAACTTGGCCATAAAATAAAAACGATCTAGATTTTTCATGGCTTGCTCCAGATCATCTACCGAATTACTAATACGCTCGGCTGTTTTGTGGGCTAATAATAGGTGATGTAATCTAAATTGATGATAGTAGTAGAACATATCTTTCTTCCCATACTCCTCCAAACGATCCGTCTGACGATTACTTATCGCAATAAAAGACTGTTGATTACTCCGTATACTCAGGTTTCTCAATAAAAAATAATCCCGATCAATCGGCTTAGTTTGTACCTCTTTCCAAACCAGATAGTCTTCTAGTAGTTTTTTTAAATCAGACATCACATAAGCCAGTGCCCTACTTCCTCCTTCAGCCCCTAATACCTTTTTCGCCACTACATCTTTAGACAATTTAGGAGAGTCAAAATCGGGAAAATATTTGGCAATATACTGGGTAAGTTTTATAATGCGCTGATTCTTATTAAAAAAGGGAGACTTCACATAACGCACAAACTCATTGAGTTCCTGTTTATTCAACCCTTTAAATAGCAGTATTAGTTGGCTTTTTAACATGTAATAACTGATGCTTAATGGCTATAAAAATATTAAAATTGTAACAGTTATCTGCAATAAACATTAAAAATAATACAATTGGACAGTAAAAATATTATAGATAGGCAATTAAAAAATTATGATTTTGGTTCACTTATCTCTTTTTCAGACAGTAGTGGAGGCTATACCAATATCAATTATAAAGTCACTACCGACAAAGGTACTTTCTTTTTAAGAAACTATGTACATAAAGATCCACAAGGTATTGATTATGAACTACGTCTGATGCATCACCTTCAGCAACACTTCTACCCTACTGCTTACCCTATCTCTCAAAAAGATGGAACCTATCTTAGCCAAACAGAGCAAGGTTGTTTTGTATTATTTGAGTATATAGAAGGTCGTGAACCAAGCCTCTCTACCGACAATATTTCCAAGATAGCAAAGCTCATTGCACGACTACATCTCTTACCCCAACAAGCCGATTTAGTTCGCCCTAATGGCTTAGGTTTAGCTCCCTGCTTGTCACTCATTGATAAATTTGACAAGGCTCCCTATCAATTCCCCAGCCTTTTTGAAGCCTTCCATAACAATACGCAGTACCTACAAAACTACTTAAGTCCCGACCTTCCACAAGGACTTATTCATGGAGATGCCTTTCCAGACAATACGATTTTGAATGCTGCCAATCAACTATTTTTGATCGACTTTGAAGAAACAGCAAGTGACGCGCTCCTCATTGATATTGCCATGACCATCAATGGTTTTTGCTTTATCGACAACCAATATCAAGCACATTTAGCCGATCATTTTGTAAAGGAATATAATGCTATTCGTCCCCTTGTACCACTCGAAAAAGAACTCCTCCCCTACTATATCGTTTGGACGGCTCATATCATGTTGGCTTGGCACCTCGAATTTGATGTGATTTACCAATGCAAAGAGCGACAATATAATCGAGCAATGGAGCTAATGCAGCGTATAGAGCGAGGACTTGCGAGATTAGAAGTTTAATTTTATTGGGCGTATCCCCATTTTTTGTATATAAAAATGCTACCGCCAGCGTCCACGCTGGTGGCATTTTTATATACAAAAAATGGGGTCGGGCTATTCGTTTGTAGTTGCCTCATAGCAGCTAGTTCAGCATAGTCCTAGCGGTGTCTTCCGCTGTCAGCCCCGCTAGTCCTTGCTTCACAAAGCAGCTATTTCGTCAAGCTACCACTACTATCCCTTACGCAAGACAGTTGTTGTGTTGTTGTGGGATTGTGTTGTTGAGTTAGCGTTACGCACTCTACCGCATTTAGCCGACTGTCTTAAAGCCTCCTTCTCGGAGCAGATTTAGAGGTGAGTTTTAAGAATCGTGCGAGGTGCTAGGTCAGTCTCTGTGCTCTCCATGTTCTTCCTCTGTACCCTTCGTGGTTTGAACCCATTCCTTGTTTTTACTGTTAAAAAATGAAGACAGCCTCTACCCTCAAAAGCCCCCTAACATGCGTTCTACAAGTCATTCCCTATTCTTGCTAGTCCTTCTACTTCATTGTAGTTTATACTGGTCTGCCTGCCAGTCTGGAGACACCAATACCTCTAGTTCCTCACATACAGGCAGTTTACGCCATGCAAGCCACGACAAGGAGCTGAGTGTCAACACCTCGCCACTAGTTGAAGAAATTGCTAACAAAGCAAGTGCTATAGACTGGATAAAAATAACGGATCGAAATAACGTCAAGTACCGCCCTCAAAACTGCCACACCGAAGACGACCTCTCCTTTCAGTATAAACTCGATGTACAAGCAGATACCCTCTATTTACTCGTAGAAGTTACGGACGATAAAATCTTATTTAGCGACCAAGCCAATATTACTAGTGATCATGTAGAACTCTGGTTAGCCGATCCAATTATAGATGCCGAATACAAGGATCGAATCCAGATTTTGCAGGAGTTTATTCAAAATCAGAAAAAATATATAGCGAAACATAAAGAGACGTATCCCAAAGAAGCAGAAGCCAGCGAAATGGGGATATTAGTAGCGCGAGACATTATTAAGAGTTACCAACAGGATAAATTTTATGTACAGTGGGTGTTCAATAAAAAGGAGTATCGTATTTATCCCGAAAAGCTAATTGATAAAGATGCACAATATATTTACCAACATACAGAAACGGGTTATCAATTCGCCCTTAAACTCCCTCTACAGAAAAAGCTCAATAGCCAATGGCGTTTCTTAACCAAACTCGCCTACTTAGTTGATATAAGTGATATAGATACGACGAATTTAAGCCGCCAAGAATGTTTGATTTCTAGTTCAGATGTTCGAGAATATGCAAAAGTACATAGCTTCAATCTTTACTCCCTAGCAGATACCTTACATCTACAATTGTCACGCGAAGCCCTACTGCATGAACAAGTAGGTTCCGATGGTCATTTTGTCATGCACGAAGGAAATTATGAATATTGGATTGATGAAACCTATGATTTTATCGGAGAACATTATGAAGATTGGGAGTTATTGCCTGGTAAATTCATACCTATGGAAATAAAAATACTTGAGAAAACCGAGGAATTGACCCTCTCTTCTTATGACTCACAAATATGCTTTGGCCCGCATCAGCAGCAAAGGATTTATAGTGTTAGGGACCTAATTGATGGGAATGGAGGCTATGATATGCAAGTCTTATATTTTGAACCTCAACACCTCCTCCTACGGGTGACGGGTGCGAGTCGCTGGCCAGTTGGCCCAGGTCGCTGTGGAGGTGGCTTTGAAACCAACCTTGTTTATCTACAATTTAATGAAGACTTCGAAATTGTTAAAAAGCAAAGTCATTTGGTGGAGTCCTGTGATCAGGCTATTGACTTGGAATATGATACGGGTATTAGTCAACTTCGCCGTATATCGAAAGGGGAAGCTATTGATTTAATTTACGCAAAACGAGACAAAAAGAAACGATTAGTTTTTGATACGGAGCAATTGGAAAAGGGGATTCAATAGATTGTTTTCCCTATTCCAAATTTCGTCGTATAGTGAATATGGCAATAAGGCAAGTCTTTTTTTAGCTCTAAAATTTCAGATTCCTTTAATGGATTGTTTTTAAGATTCAAAATATAAAGCCTTGTAAGCCTTTTCAATTCTTTTGGAAGGGATTTTATGTTGTTATTGGATACATCCAAACGACTTAGTCCATGCAAATCTCCAATAGAGCTAGGTATCTCTTCAATTAAGTTATTGTTCAAATACAACATATTGAGATTATGCACTTTGGTTACTGCATCAGGAATATGTTTGAATTGATTATGATTTAGATACAAGCCATATAAACCGTATAATCTATGTTTTTCAAAGGACAAATTACTCAGTTTATTATGGCTGAATCTTACGGTTCTAAGGTTTTCTAGTTGTCCAAAAGAAGACGGAATAGTTTTCAGTTGATTATTACTAGCTGTTAATTCTCTGAGATTTGAACAAGCACCAATTGAGTCTGGCAAGGCTTCTATTTGGTTATCACTTAAATCTAATGTCACAAGATCGCTAAGGCTCCCAATATTGCTTGGAAGACGTTTTAATTGATTTTTACTTAAATCCAACTTAGTTAGGTAAAATAGCTTACTAATGCTATCAGGCAACAATTGCAACTCATTGTTTTTTAATTCAAGATTGTCCAATGTCCTAATTTTGCTTATATCACTCGGTATTTTTTTAAGTTGATTGTAGGATAAATCTAAATAAGATAGGTCACAAAGTTCCATTACGACATTAGGAATCTCCTTAAGTCCACAGTTTATTAAGGACAATTGTTTCAAATTAGTCAGCTCCTTTAAACTACTTGGAATTTGATTGATTTTACTGTCTCGAATAATGAGATACTCTAATTGTTTACAATGTCCAAGTGTATCAGGAATTTGTATCGCTTGTTTGTTTCTCTTATTTATATGTGAAGAATCGTCTCCATGAAAATTTAAACTATCAGTAGTAAAAAGCAGGAGAAGCCCCTCGTTATTTATTTCCAAATCACTCATACGAAGCAAGTCTTCAAAATAACTCACTAAATCAACACCTTGTCCCTTCGCAAGTTGGATAGCTAGTTCAAAATTGACACGATCACCAGTTTGAAGAAGAAATAGAATTTTGGGGTTCATATTGGAAAGTTTTCGATAATAACGAATTGAACAACTCGATTGTTCTTCTGCCTAGTTCATGTACAAACGACACATTCGATAATAAGTTATGTATAATGGAAGATAAAAGTACCTTCTTCGCAAATAGTAACTCGCACTTTGCAGATTTCTCGTGTTA
>JAHDHP010000292.1 GCA_020631245.1 Bacteroidota bacterium
CGCCCATAGAAGCACTCATACTCCAACTTTCATGTACAATACCCGCTTCAGTAGAAACATCAGAAAAACTTCCATCTCCATTATTTCTGAACAAAATATTCGCAACTAAGGTATTATTGGGTACCTCATTAGCAGTAGCCTCGCCCCAAGTAGTAACCAAAATATCCCGATCTCCATCATTATCAATATCTCCCGTAACGACTCCACAAGTATATACATCTTTTGTGATATTTAACCCTGCCATCGCTCCCGTTTCCTCAAAAGTACCATCTCCTTTATTTCTATATAGTTTATCACGACCAATGCCACCTGTCAAATACAAATCTTCCCACCCATCATTATCATAGTCAAAAAAAGCAACACCTCCACCCATAGGCATATTTTCTGAAGTTTGCATCACATGATCAATACCACTCTCTCTACTTACCTCTTCAAAAGATTGTGCTATCAATAAAAAAGGGAAAGAGGATAAAAAAAGAATAGCTAGGAGTAACCTCAATCGAACAGGAATAAGCATAATCGTATTGTATTTAATAAGGGGAAAAAATGAATAAAACTCTCCTGAATTTAACACGAATTCTTTTAAAAAGGAATTATTCTAATAGCAAATTACTATTTTATTTAAATAAGAGATATTCGACTATAACATATCCAACAAATCCCCCTCAATCCCCTCCCAATCCTGGTTCAAATTAATCGTACAAACCCTTAGCTTCTTGCCCTTGATCCAATTAACGACAGTAGGTACCTCTTTCACCCTCGGATACAACAAAATACCCTCTGTTTTCCAATCCAAATAGGCATTACTATATTGCTCACTTTGCAAATAAGCAAACAACTGATACAAATGCTCCGAGCGAATACTTTCTTTTTGATAATGCACTTGAAAAGTATGGGGAGTAAACTTCGTTTCAATGATTAGGCGGCGTTTTTGTTGATGGGAAATCAAGGAGGTATCGGTTTGCATTCGTGGGAGAAACCTAACAGAAGTCTCATTCAAAGAATCTGTTACATCCCATCGCAGATATTCCCGCTTTACCGTTTCGAAGGGCGTTTGAACATGATGATAACGGTAAAAATTATAAATAAACTTCTCAAACAATCGCTGCATCGGCTGATCTTGTTTCCAAAAACTTGCAAACTCATACCTTCCATCCTCCTCTAGTGGCAACAAGTTTTCGTGTACCAAAGCTCCAATTTTCAGCAAGAAAAAATAAGCATATTGATGTTTTTGTAAGCGTACCTGTGTAAAGTGATATTTTTGTACTTGAATCACCTGTACGGGTTGTAATAAACGCTCAAATTGCCTTAATTTATGCCGCCACTCATCTACTAAACCATCAGTGCGAAGTAGCTGAAAAATTGTACTTTTAATGAGTTGGTTGGGTAATATATTGAGTTGAAAATCATCATATTCACACTGCACTTTCCCTTGTTGTAGTAGGTTCTGTTTAATACTCGCTCCAAAGTCAATCTTACCACGAATACGACTAGTTGTTTCACTTTGCAACACATAACCTTTTTCGAGTCCCTGTCGAAAGAGTCGCTCCAATCCTTGCACAAAAACACGCGCAAATAAGTTGACCAAATTTTCTCCCGCTACTCCCGACACCTTTACGCGCTCCTTTTCCTCTAGCTTATCCCAAGCGTAGCAAAGCAAGTAGTAGATGTTTTGGATGGGGATCATAGTCATTATTGTCATAGGACGATGTCCTACGTTATTGCTGATGTCCCTTTGGGACTTGAATTAAGTTTTTTTTGGGCGTATCCAAGCCGCAATGCTGCCTAGCTGCAATGTACAGGCTTCGCAAAAGCACTGCGGCTTGGTCAGGCTATCCGCTTGTAGTTGCCTCGTAGAAAAGGTGTTCCGTTATATTGCTGGCAGTGTCTTCCTCCGTCAGCCCTGCCAGCAAAAACGTCACTACCTTTCTTCTTCGGCAAGCTACCGCTACTATCCTTTACGCGTAAGGGCATCGAAATGAATGATTGGATCACATTCGTACAGACAAGGCATGCCTTGTCTCTACTCACTCATTTCATCAATTGCTCTTCTAATTCCTTCACTCGATCCAAATCATCGAACCAATATTCGCGAAGTAGCGGAATGATTTCATAACGTAGAATGCGCTGATACCACTCTTTTTCTTTTCCCTTCTCTAATCCCTCAAAATTGCAGAAATAGCTATGTCCAATACAAAAACTCGTTCCAAGTTGATTGGTGTGATTGGCTATTTCGTCATTGAGTTGAGTCATCGTTGTTTGAATATCTTTTATTAAGGAGGCAGGCACCTTCCCTTTTTCTTGTAGATAAGTAGCAAAATGTTTCCCAAAATGAGGAACAATATCCACGAATCCAAAGCGACGGCGGAGCGCATAATCCACCATTGCCAATGAGCGATCAGCGGTGTTCATCGTGCCGATCAAATAAAGGTTGGGAGGCACTACGAAGGAGCTATTAGGGGAGTACGTCAGTCGGATGGGCTGATTGCGTTTATCCGCTTCGATAAGGAGGAGGAGTTCCCCAAATATTTTACTCAAATTTCCTCGATTTATCTCGTCGATGATGAGAATGAATGGGAGATGTGGCAGTCGTTTGGCTTCTTGGCAACATTGGTAAAAAATGCCTTGCTGTAAAGTAAAATGACCATTTTCAGTGGGGCGATAACCTTCCACAAAATCCTCGTAAGAGTAGGATTGGTGAAACTGTACTTTCCGCACACGATCTGGGCGTTTACTCCCAAGTATTAAATAGGCTAAACGATCACTCAAAAAGCTTTTTCCAACGCCTGGTGGGCCTTGTAGCACGATGTTTTTTTTGTAGGCCAATAGCTGCTTGAGTTCCTGTAATTTTGCGGGTTCTAAAAATACGTGTTGGGCGGCTTTTTCAAGTGTAAAAATGGGTTTCCCCTCTTCAAAATAATGGTTTTCCAAATAGTCAACCAATGTTTCTGTTGCCAGTTTATTGGTATGACGCATTGGCTTGAAGTCGAGGGATTTTCGCAGATCGGAAAGCGGACAAAAATCATCCTCTAAATGCTTTTCGAGTTGTAAGCGGAGGTAGCTTCCTTTGTAATTTTCTTGTACTTGGCTATCTCGCCATAGGCTTTCCTCAAATGCAGTAGAAGGAATGGCATCTGCGATTTCGTTGACTACCTTAAATTTTGCCACAATACCACTCTCCTCTCCCGAACGATACAGATAGACCATATCTCCCCTTCTCACTTTTTCTCCTCGCTGACTCACTGCCCAGTTGACGGCATTGTGTTGAATAAACTCTGATCCTAAGAGTTGATTAATATCGTAATGTTTCTGATTGGAGGAAAAAATCCAATGATTAACTGCTGCCGCCTGAATTTTAGCTTTTTGTGGCTTGGTATTTTTTTTCTTTTTTTGCCCTTGAGCTTGTAACTTTTGAGCATAAACATTCATCTCCAAAGTAGTGGGCTTCTTACTTATTAGGTGGCTTTGTAAATGAGCAATGGAATACTGCTTATTGGGATATAAACCTGTTTTGAAGGCCGCTTTCTCAAGGGCTTTGCGGCTAAATATAGGAAGAATTGATTCGGGGGCATAAAGGTAAGCTACTTTCCATTTGATACTCGGACTAAATTCAATATTTTCTAGGCTGCTCAAATCTTTATCAAGTGCAGCTTGTTGTATTTGTTGAAGTCGTTCTTTAATGGTTTGAAAAGCTTGCTCGCTTGTTTCGCCATACTTTGCCGCCCAATAATAAGTTATATCTTTTAGTTGTCCTTTTTGAAGTTTGTATTTTTTTTGATAATTATTGATACCAAACTTTAAGGGGCTACCTCCATTGGCAATTCCTTGTGCTTGCAGGGCTTTTTCAACATGGGCACACCACCCGTCGTTATTAGAGAGTACAAATTCGTGCAAGGAGAGGTCTGTCATCTGAGTGGACGACCACATTTGTTGAAATGCCGTGATTGCTTCTTTATTAATTGCCTGCTTCTTCATGAATTTTTTTACACGTTTGAGGTAACAAAATAATCATAAATCCCCAAAAAAACGTTAAATTTTAATAGTCATTAAAACTATTGCTATAGATATAACATATATCATCATGCATTTTTTTATAAAATAAACACATAAATATAACTTATGCTCCGTTTTCTTTCTTATATCACAGCCGTCTTAGTGGGCGGTTTGATCGTTTTTTACTCCTTACAATTTACGAGTCATACGAGTCCACAAAATAGCCAAACAGTTAGTGATACTCCTGCATTCTTTGCCCCTTCTTTGGTGGCTCAAAAAACGGGTGATCAACAGGTATCTTTTCCTAGTCCTACCCCAACTCCCTCCTCCCCTACTTACCAGTCATTTGTAAATGATAAATTGGATTTTACTTTTGCTGCCGAACGCAGCTTACCTTCTGTAGTGCATATCCGCTCGGAGGCAACCGTTACTCGTAGAAGTTATGATCCATTTGCGGAAATTTTTGGAGATGATTTCTTTAATCCCTTTTCATCGGGTCCACGCAAACAAAAAGTAGAAGGTTCGGGTTCGGGTGTCATTATTAGCTCTGATGGGTATATCGTTACCAATAACCATGTGATTGACCAAGCCGAAAAAATGGAAATTACCCTGAATAATAAACAACGATATACTGCTCAATTAGTCGGTACTGATCCCTCTACTGATATTGCCTTATTGAAGATTGATGCTAAGGGTTTATCGCCTATGCGCTTTGATAATTCGGATGTGGTGAAGGTGGGACAATGGGTGGTTGCCGTTGGTAATCCTTTTAAATTAGCTTCGACAGTAACGGCTGGAATTGTAAGTGCGAAAGGACGTAGTATTAACATTTTGAAAGGTGATATGGCTATCGAATCGTTTATCCAGACCGATGCGGCTGTAAATCCAGGGAATAGCGGTGGTGCCTTGGTCAACTTAGAAGGTAAGTTGATTGGTATTAATACGGCTATCGCTACTCCTACAGGGGTGTATGCGGGTTATTCGTTTGCAGTACCAAGCAACCTAGTCGAAAAGATTGTGGATGACTTAAAACGCTTTGGACGAGTGCAAAGAGGCTACTTAGGGGTACAGATGATTACTTTAGATGGCAAAGTGGCAGAAAAGCTGAATACACCAATCACTGAAGGGGTGTATATTGGGGAGGTGTATGAAGGGGCCGCTGCTGCTAAGGGTGGTATTAAAAGTGATGATATTATTACACATATTGATAATCGAAAAATCAATTCGACTTCCCAGTTGATGGCTGAATTGAGCCGCCATCGTCCTGGTGAAACAGTTCATATCAAGATTAATCGACAAGGCAGTATCTTAGATTTAAAAGTGCCTTTATTGAATAGTGATGGGGAAAAGGGATTGAATCGCTCCATGAAAACGACTTTCAATGAGTTGCTAGGGGTTGATTTGCAGGAGTTAACAAAATTGGAGAAGCAACGTTATTCGTTTGAATCGGGAGTGAAGATTTCCAAAATACATCGTGGAGGAAACTTATCGAATTTGTCGGATATTCGAGATGGCTTTGTTATTACAGATATTAACAAGGAGCCTGTAAAAACGGTTAATGATGTTAGTGATTTACTCAATAATAATGAGTATTTGACGATTCAAGGGCGGTATCCAGAAAGTGAGCAGGTGTATCGGTATTCTTTTAAGCGGTAGACGGTTGAACGGTTAAACGTCCGACGGTTGAACGAGGTGCGAGATACCACCAGCGAGAGCGTGCGATAAAATTTAGAAGGTAAGGCTGTTTTTTCTTTTTATCCAAATAA
>JAHDHP010000293.1 GCA_020631245.1 Bacteroidota bacterium
TCTTAAATAACCATAAAGTATAGGGCCAAGTACCTGCATAATAGCGCATCGACATGAGGAAGGAAACATATTTGGGGAAGAAATTTCCGAGTAGTGGAAGTACGAATAGAAGAACAAGAAATAGCACCAAAATAAAAGGATTGGAAAGAGTAGTTGGGTAGACTCCAGGATGGGCATAAAAGAGTAGCCAAGCTCCATAAACCATGATGACATTCCACTCCTGTTGGGCGTGCCCAAGCCGCAATACTACCACTGCAAGCCCGTTCATGCGTCTTCGCATGAAACGAGCCAGCAATGGTAGCACTGCGGCTTGGTCGGGCTTTCGGCTAATATGTGGCTATTCACACAGGGTTCGGCATAGTCGTCCCTTGTCTTCGCTCATACCGCTCAGCCTGCGGCACTCTTTGCCTCACACCTATGTTCTTAACGCCCCATTCCGCCTCTATCCCTCACGCGATAACCGTGCGACGATTGAACGTGCGACGGAAGTACTTTTACTCTTCATTATACATGGTACATTTTGTAATGAATCGTTTTTGCAAATGTAAAACGCGTAAGGGCATCCCTTGTGTGGGTGCCCTAGGATTGGGCGTTAAGCACATATATTATTAAGTGAACTATTTGTCCCAAAGGGACATTATCTATAACTTGTGGCATCGCCTCAAGCTATTAAGATAATCTCAATGCATCCATGTCCTGAAGGGACAAAGGCAGTAAGACGATGGAACGATTTATGATTAAACGTAAACGTCTAATGGAAGTACTTATGACTAAAAATTAATACCAAAATGCAATCCTGGTTCTCCCCAAAAGAACTTTGACCATTTATCGTCTATTTGCTTGAATGAGTCGGGCATATCTGTGTGATAAGGACGGTGAGTTACGGCAAGGGATGGTTGTATAAAGAAACGATCCTTGAATAACTTTACGTGATAACCTACGTATGAATCTTTGGTTTCTTCATGACTTTTATATTTTAAGTGCTAGGTTTATTTTACGCTAATTTCTCCATTGGTTCTTAGATATAAAACCGTTTCTTTTTCTGCATTAATGGTATGAATAGCTTTATCTGTAGAACTAAAATAACTTCCAGGGTCTAAATCTTTTGTTTCCTTATTTTGAGGCATAAAGTATTTTACTGCTCCTTTTATGACCACTGCATGTAAAACAGTGCCATCACTTTCTATTTCTCCATTATATCCTTTAGGAAGTTTTACAAAAAGGCTTTTTAGATCATCAGTTTCTTTACTGTCTAAAAGAAAACTAATTTCTGCTTTACTGTTTGCATCTATCCAATTGGTCTTTTCGCTATTTAGCCAAACTACATTGGTAGCATCTATATTTATGGGTCGTTCTCCATTATCAAAGGCTTCATTTATTGGTTGAACCAAATAAGGTCCTTTGTTTATCTCTACTAAAGCGATGTTTTCATCTCCTTTAGCAGAGGTAATATGTGATTCTCCAGCAGGCTGTGTCCAGAAAGAACCAGGTTTCATCCACATGTTTACGGCTTTAGGGTCATCATTGTGAACCAAGCCTTTAATGACAACCGCTCTGTAAGTAACATTGTGAATATGTGGAGGAGAAGAAAACCCATCAACAAACTTTGCTAAAAAACCAGTTGCTACCGTTCCTTTTCTATCTCCCCAAATTGTTCCTGCTTGCGGGCTTTGATCACCTCTTGCTGGATTTAATTTTTCCCAAACGATTTCAGAACTTAAAAGTACCTTATTGCTAGGGTTTTCAATGATTATTGATCTTTCATCATTGCTTGGATTTTCAATATTTACAGGGCTTTCTTCTTTTGATGCCTGTTCTGGATTTCCACAAGCATTTAAAAGTCCAATTATTAATAGCAAAAATGTGGTTCTTTTTATCATGTTTATTTGTTGTTTTGATGGTGTTTAAAATAGGAACAAGACAGCCTCTTATTCGTATATCTTTTTCCAAGGAGAGGCTTCTTCAATTTGATAGGATAATTCCAATAATAATTTATCATTTCCATAATTTGCCCACAATAGTATTCCAATAGGCAAATCATTCTCATCGTCATGTTGTATAGGTAAATTTATCGAGGGACAACCGTTGGCATTGGTTAATGGGGTAAAACAAGCCCATTTTTCCATTATAGACATTCCTGTTTCATAATCTAATTCCATATTTAAACGATTATCCAATTTAACGTAGGGAGGAGAATGCGTGAGGGATAGTAGCGGTAGCTTGGTGAAATAGACAGCTAGTGAGGCTTGTGCTGGCAGGGCTGACAGCGGAAGACACTGCCAGTACATTAGCCGAACTTGCTGGCTATGAGGCAACTACAAGCGGATAGCCCGACCAAGCCGCAGTGCTGCCATCCGTTTAGTTCATGCGAGGACGCATGAACGGGCGGGTGGTAGTATTGCGGCTTGGACACGCCCAGTTATTGATGATTGGGTGATTGCGTGACTGGATGATCGCATACTAGTTGGGCGTTATTTTTTTTGTGCCTTTGCCCAAGAATCCTTCAAGCTAACGGTGCGGTTAAAGACTGGTTTTTCGGGTGTTGAATCGGGATCAACAACGAAGTAACCTGTGCGTAGAAACTGGAATTGTTCTCCTACTTTAGCTTCGAGTAAACTTGGTTCGACTTTGGCATTGGAAATGACTTGTAAAGAATCGGGATTAATAAATTCCATGAAATCTTTTTCCTTGTCTTTGTCGGGTGATTCGTGGGAGAAAAGACGGTCATATAGGCGTACTTCGGCATTGACTGCATGGGGAACAGATACCCAATGAAGCGTTCCTTTTGATTTGATGCCGCTGGTATCGGAACCACTACGAGAGTCGGGATAATAGCTACAGTAAACTTCTAAGATTTCACCTGTTTCCTCGTCTTTTTTGTAATCATCACAATGAACAATATAGCCATTTTTGAGGCGGACATTACGACCTGGGCCCATGCGGTAATACTTACGTGTTGGGTTTTCCATAAAGTCTTTTCGCTCAATGTAGAGTTCTCGACTGAAGGGAACACAGCGGGTTCCTTTGGTATCATCTTCAGGGTTGTTGATGACCTCCATTTCGTCGGTTTCTCCTTCAGGATAGTTGGTAATGATAACTTTGAGAGGATCAAGAACCGCCATTACACGGTTGGTGATTTTGTTTAAATCTTCTCGTACACAAAACTCTAAAAGTCCGACATCAATCACATTTTCACGACGGGCAACACCTACTTTTTTAGCAAAATTTTTGATGGCGGTAGGTGAGTAGCCACGACGACGAAGCCCAGAAATCGTAGGCATTCGAGGATCATCCCAACCAGACACAATTCCATCTTCTACCAACCGACGCAATTTACGTTTACTCATGATGGTATAGCTCAAATTGAGGCGAGCAAACTCTATTTGTTGTGGTCGATAAACACCGAGTTCGATGAGGAACCAATCGTATAGTGGTCGGTGTACTTCAAATTCGAGGGAACAGAGGGAGTGGGTGATCCCTTCGATAGAATCACAAAGTCCATGTGCATAGTCGTACATAGGGTAAATATACCAATCGGTTCCAGTGCGGTGATGTGGTGTTTTGATAATACGATACATCACGGGATCGCGCAATAGCATATTGGGATTTTCCATGTCAATTTTGGCGCGCAAAACGCGAGTTCCTTCTTCAAATTCCCCCTTCTTCATCCCCTCTAATAAGCTAAGGTTTTCGTCAATACTGCGATTGCGATAAGGACTATTCACACCTACTTTTGTAGGAGTACCTTTCATCTCTCGAATTTCTTCAGAGCTGCTATCATCTACGTAGGCTTTCCCTTTTTTCACTAAATCAACCGCATAATCGTACAATTGCTGGAAGTAATCAGAAGCATAATAAGGTTGATCATTCCATTGAAAACCTAACCATTCAATATCGCGCTTGATACCGTTTACAAATTCGGTATCTTCCGCTACTGGATTGGTATCGTCGAAGCGTAGATTGGTTTTCCCATCGTATTTGGCAGCCGTCATAAAGTTGACGCAAATTGCCTTACAGTGTCCAATGTGTAAATAGCCATTGGGTTCGGGAGGAAAACGGGTATGAACACGCTGTTCATACTTATTGGTTTTCAGGTCATCTTCGATAATTGCCTCTATAAAATTAGGCCCTGATTTGATTTCCGTATCGCTCATGGCAATTGTTAATTAGTATGTTAAAAAAAGAAGTGCAAAGATAGTGATTTATACTAGATTCGCCTACTCCAAAATGGCTACTACTGGTCCTTTACTTCCAGATGGGTAGTTGGGCACATTTAGGATGCGTCCATTGAATTGAATTTGAATACTTTGGTTATTTTGTATGGTAGGTAAGAAGAAGTCAATACCACTTAAAAAGGAGCCAAATGTACCGAATAAACCTACTGATCCGAGGCTTGTTGATTGGTCGCCGTCATCATACAAAAAGAAAGCAATCGCTGTTGTTTCTGCTGCTGCATGTTTTTCGGTTGATATTTCGGTGTTATTGACATGTAGAACATCTCTTTGGTGAATGACTGCTTGATTGGCAGCAAAGATGATGAGGGTGGTTTGTTCATCATCATCGGGTAAATCGCGTAATAGAATGCCTGCCAAGCTAGTTGGTGGTGGCAGGGTTCGTAAGTATACTAAGTGATTGGAGTGGCTAAATGGTTCCCGAAAATAATTAACAGGTAATGGGTCATCTGTTCCTTGAACGGTAAATTCGTAGTAGGTGTCTGCAATGCCCTCGAAGGGTCCCCAATGACCAGTGGCGTTTGTACTCAAGGAGAAATCAGGGGTATCACTTATACGAAGCCCTGTAGTAGCATCTAATGTATATACTTCTACACTGGCATTTTCTAGTGGGTTGTTTTCTCCAAAAGTAACCACGCGCCCAGCGATAGAAACAGTTGTTTCTGCACTGATTTCAGTAGTCATTGGTGTGCGTCCATCATTGAAAAAAGTATACATAGCTTCGAAGGTGGTGGCATTGGTGGCTACTTGGTAGTGATCAGCTCCTGTTTGTTGTAAATTTTCCACTCCATTTATATCGGCTCCTGGTACAATCAGGTCATCACTTGACCAGATATTGAGTACGGGAACATCAATTCCAGATACATCCAAATCGGAGAAACTACCAATATGTACATAGTGAGCTACTTTGTCGGCTCTTGTAGGGTCGCTAATATAATTATAGCCTAAACCTCCTCCTGCTGAGTGGCCTGCTAAATCTACTTTGTCGGCTCCTGTTTTTGCTAGTATATCGTCAATAAATTCGTCGAGTAGGGGAGCGGAGTCGTCTTGTGAAAGTGTATTCCAGTCGAAGGCGAAGATGCGTTCTGGGCAGTAGTCGTTGGAGGTGAAGCGCATGAAGTGTTGGGCATAGGTGTCACCAGATGCTAAGGCACCGTGCATGAATACGAGTGGTCGTAGGCTGTCATCACATCCCATTATAGGTGGGTCTATGATCGTGTCACTATTCATTGTATCTACTCCCATTGTATCGACGGTCATGGTGTCGATAGGGTTGGTGATGGTGTCGGTACTTGTGGTATCAACTGGATTAGGGTCTGGTTCTGGGTTGTCTTTTTTGCAGGCAGGAGCTACAAAAATACAGAGTATTAAAAGGGTGGAAAAGAGGAGGAACCAGTTGGATAGAATGCGGGTATTGGTGGTCATAAGTGACAAGGTTTGGTTTAGAGGTACTAAGTTACAAGTTATTGTATGTACTTGGACAAAAATTATTTGATAAAAAATAACCACATAAG
>JAHDHP010000008.1 GCA_020631245.1 Bacteroidota bacterium
ACATCAGAAATGCTGAAAATACTAGTATTGGGATTGAATAAATTGAAGTCCTTTACGGTGGTAGACTTATCGAAATTGCAGTCGGTATTGAGGTAAGTATTGATGATGGAGGTATTTTGAAGATATTTATTATAATCGACTACTGTAATAGATCCATTGGCGTCGAAATCGCCTGCGTACATGCCGTACAATCCATTTCCTACATTTGTGACTGTTCCCCCCATCACTTGATTGATTTGTGTAAAATCATAGGGGGTACTATGTGGTAGGGTGACGGCTTGGGCACTCATAATGGGTAGGTGATTGCGGGATCGAATGACGATGTAATAGGATTCATTGATGCTTGGAAATTCAAAATTGATTCCTGCTATTCCGTCCATATCAATGAGGGTTCCGTCGTTGGTGACCCAGGCTGCTTGGCGTTCTAAGATGTTGGAAACGGATGGGGTGGTTCTTAATTCGACTAGTACCCAATCGACTACATTGTTGGGAATGGTGGCGAAGGAACTTGCTCGTTCGGTGCCTGTATAATTGAATGGACTGGTATTGAAGGGGTGTTCGAGTGGTAATATTTCGGAAGTACGTAGGCTGTTATTCATGGTGTTGGTTGTACTATTGTACGGGCCTTGTAGTATTACTTTGGCTTTGAGGCGGAAGTCGGTTGTTGATGTTTGTGTGGTGTTGATGGTGAGGGTTATTTTACTTCGACTGCTTTTGCAGGAATTATTGTAGGGGGTGGTCATTTCGACCCAGTATTCGTAAGTACCTGGCGTACTAATTTCTCCTGCTCCGCTTCCATAGGCTGGTCTTAACACGGCTGAATGGAGGGCTAATAAGTTGCCTCCAGAGGGAGCATCGTACCAATTGAAACAGGAACCTGTATGTACTTGTGGATCGGGATCAATGGCGATAATTGGGGGGATAGGTTCGCCGTAGGTAATGGGATTGGGATCGAATACCGATGGTGGTGGAGGGGGTACACATAAATTGCTTTGACATTCGTAAAGGACGTCTCTCATTTTTTTTGACTGACAGGTGGTAAAGTGGAGTCGTGGGCAATCAGTCCAAGGTGTGTATGACATGATATTCCCCATATCAGGATTATAGTCAGGCGGTCCATTATAGGTGCATGGCTCTTTTCCAACACATAAGCTTGGTGTATAAGGGTTTACGGTATTACAATCGCAATTGGGATCGACTATTTGACAAGCTCCTCCTTGACTGTTAATATTGAGTCGCGGATCGGCGGGTGTATCACAAATTCGATCACCTCCTATATCGCAGTTAGAGCCATCGGCTAATTCGGCTGCTGCATTATTGTAGTTACGGTGTGTGTGAAATAGGCCAAAAAAGTGTCCTAGCTCATGAGCTAAGACTTCTGGTATATTATTTATATTTTCTTTGACAATGATCATCCATTGTGGGCCATTTGGCATGTAGGCAGCTCCTCCGTAGTTGTTTCCACAAATTGTTAGCTGTTCTGTTAGAAAGATATTGATTACATTTTCCACTTCTAGAGGAGGGATTAGATTTTCGTCACTTGTACCTCCACACTCGGAGTTTTCAGTAAAGTTGAATAATGCGTTGCTGTTGATTCGTTGTGGAGGATTATTTTGAATGAATTCCATTTGAGCTTCTCGATATACATTGTTGAGGAAGGCAACATTATCATCTATTATGTGACTGTCTATATCTCCATTCCCGTTATTATCAAGGATTACAAAAAATTGTATTGGCACTCTTAATAATCCACATATGGAGCTATTAATGGTACAGTCTCTACAGTTGCTATTTTCACCATAGCAATCATAGTAGTAATTACAGTTTCCTGCTGATTTTGCTTGAAAGTTTTTTGATTCGAAAACAGCACAGCTATTCTGTGAATAGGAAATGGTGTTGTATAGTACTAATGCGAGGGTAAGCAGAAAGAAGGGACTATATTTCATTATTAGGGTTTCTTTCCTTCCTGCAATAATCTTGCTAGGCTAGGTTTGGAACCTCTATTCGAAGCTTGCCTATTCCTTGTTCATTTAGGTCAATGCTTTGCTTGTTGATGGTTATAGCTTTTGCAGTACTGTGATAGATGAATATGGTGCTATTATTTCGGCATTTTGTGTGGCGCGTTATTTTTACATTTTTTTTACCTAGTTGTTCCCATTCTTCGATATCGCATCCTGGAAATAGATGTCCTGTGCTACCTGCGAGTTGGGGCATTGCTTGGATATTGATAGGTATTTTTAAGAAGCAAACTGTTTGGTAGGGAGCGATTATATAATTGGCGAGGCTTTGATAATGTTGGCTATCGGCATTATTAAAGTAGAGGGTATTTTCTTCTTCTTGGTGAGAAATAAGAAAAGGAGTTTCTGCAAAATTAGCATAGGCGATATACTTCAAATCTCCAATACTAAATTGGATTATGTAACAAGCTTTTTTTTCTTCGACTTGTTGTATTTCTTTTTTTCGAAGTGGGAATTGTGATTGATATAATTGGAGTGTTGCCTTGTCGTACTGATTGATATTATCAGATACGAACTGGAGGTTACCAAATAGTTGATTGATAAAGAACAGCGTATATCTTTGGGTAGGGGTTAAGTCGTTTTTTTGACTTCGTAAGATGCTTACGTCTGGATCATTTAGAAATACTTGTTCGTTGAGATGACGACGGAAGATGGTGTTTTCTAATGCCATAATGGTAGATACTCGCTCTCGGCTATTGACCCATTTGAGGAGATCCATTTCCCAACTAAGATGCACATCGGGACCAATGCGGCAAAAGTCTACTTGTCCGAATGCTGGTGCGAGGGGTACTCCACATCCTAAGATTATTTTCTCTCCAATGATTTGACGGAGCCATTGCATTGCTTCTGCCATTACTTCTCCTCTTGTTTTGTCTTTTGGTGGGTGGTAGGCTACCGCATATAGGAAATCGAGTTTAACCATATCGAATTGCCAGACTTCAAATACTTGTTGGAAGATTTTTTGGAGGTAGATTTGGACTTCGGGGTGATAGAAGTCGAGTACATACATCCAGCTTTTCCAGACAAAGTTATAGCTTGCTTTTATTAGTTTTCCTTGATGGTTTTTGAGTAGCCAGTCGGGATGTTGGCGGAAAATGGTGGAACGGTGTTCGCAGATGAAGGGAGCTAACCATAGTCCTGCTTGGTATCCATGTGCGTGTATTTTATCGGTGAGGTAGCTCATTCCTCTAGGAAATTTTCGATTTGATATTAGCCAGTCGCCTACTGTGTGCTGCCAGCCATCATCTATTTGGAATAATTCGATGGGAATGTTTCGTTTTTGAAATGCGTCTACATTGTCGAGAATAATGGTTTCGTTGATGTTGGTATAATAGTGATACCAGCTCGTCCAACCTGCTACCCCTTCGTTTGGTTGATCGAAAATAGCCTCTACTCCTTTTTTTCTTTGGTGTTTGGTATTGATGTGTTGAAAATACTGCTCGAAAAGTGTTTGTTCATTTCCTTTTGCGAGGTATAATTCAAAGGCATTCCAATTGCCTGTTTTTTGTAGTCCTTCACAGTCTTTATGTATTTGGATTTGCCCTTTGTTGGTATCAGCAATGATGAGTGTGTACGCACTTAATTCGTTGAGGGAGGCAATGAGATAGTCGTTTGCTTTTGTTTCTTTTTGAATACAGGCATAAGTCCAGGCATGGATGATTCCTGCTTGGTTGGGATAGTCGTAAAATTGGTAATCTCCGAAGGGTTGAACGATTGGTTGGGCTATTTTCTTTACTGCTTTTAACGTTTCGGTTGTTTTAAAACTTTTTGTTTCTGTCCAAGATTGGAAACCATTAGCAAGGATTCGATCATTGGGGGAAAAGTCGAATGGAAGTTCGAGGTATACTCTGTGGAGGGAGGAATTGGGTGGTAAGTTTAGCTCTACTTTTAAAATTGTTTCTTGATTTTTATCGTCGAGCTGTTTTAGTTCAATATGACTTACTAGCTGATCTCTTTGATCTTTATTTGTGTCGAGTATGTTTGTATTGGTGTGGAAGGATTGATCTTGTATTTGATAGTGTAGATGCAAGTACATGGTTATTGATTTATCATTATAAATATACTAAAAACAGAAATTCCCTATCTTACTGTTGTAGTAGTAAGATAGGGAACTTAAGTAGTTAGTCACAAAGTATGTGAACGTTATCGTAGTTTACGTTTAATTTCGATTTCTTCGTATCCTTCGATCATATCACCGACTTTAATGTCATTGTAGTTTTTGAGTCCAATACCACATTCTTGTCCTGGTAAGACATCTTTCACATCATCTTTGAAGCGTTTCAAGCTCGAAATTTCACCTGTATAGATCACAATACCGTCACGTAGTAATCGTACTTTGGTATCTTTGGTTACTTTACCTTCACTTACAAAACAACCTGCAATTGTACCAACACGGGTAATTTTGAAGACATTTTTAACTTCGATGTTACATACAAATCGTTCTTCAAACTTAGGTTCTAGCATTCCTTCCATTGCCGATTTGATTTCTTCAATGGCATCGTAAATGATAGAATACATGCGAATGTCGATACTTTCTGCTTCTGCTTTTCTACGAGCATTTGGAGAAGGTCTTACTTGGAATCCGATGATGATTGCATCTGAAGCACTTGCAAGCAGTACATCTGATTCTTTGATTGCTCCAACAGAACGGTGTATAATTCGCACTTGAATTTCTTCGGTAGAAAGTTTGAGTAATGAATCGGAAAGTGCTTCTACAGAACCATCTACATCCCCTTTGACGATAAGATTCAGTTCTTTGAAGTTACCTAAAGCAAGACGACGTCCAATTTCATCAAGTGTAATATGCTTATTCGCACGTTGTTGCTGCTCTCGCATAATTTGCTCTCTCTTGACTGCTAGTGCCCGAGCTTCTTGCTCTGAATCCATTACTCGCAGTTTATCACCTGCTTGTGGTGCTCCATTGAGTCCTAAGATTAAAACAGGGGTAGCTGGTCCAGCACCTTTAACTTCTAACCCTCTTTCATTGTAAAGGGCTTTCACTTTTCCACTATACTGCCCTGCTACAATTACATCTCCTACTTCCATAGAACCTGTTTGTACAAGAACAGTAGTTACATAACCACGTCCTTTATCTAATGATGCTTCGACAACAGTACCGATTGCATTTCTATCTGGATTTGCTTTTAGTTCGAGTAGTTCAGCTTCTAATAGGATTTTTTCTAATAGTTCATCAATATTCAATCCTTGTTTGGCTGATATTTCTTGTGATTGATAAGTACCTCCCCAGTCTTCGACTAAGAGGTTCATAGATGCTAACTCTTGTTTAATTTTCTCTGGGTTGGCATCTGGCTTATCAATTTTATTGATTGCGAAGATCATTGGCACATCTGCAGCTTGTGCGTGACTGATTGCCTCTTTTGTTTGTGGCATGATATTATCATCGGCTGCAATCACAATTACTGCTACATCTGTCACTTTTGCTCCTCTTGCTCTCATTGCGGTAAAGGCTTCGTGCCCAGGTGTATCGAGGAAGGTAATTTGTTTACCAGAGTCTGTTGTTACTTCATATGCTCCAATGTGCTGCGTAATTCCTCCGACCTCACCTGCTACTACATTGGCACTTCTTATATAATCGAGTAATGACGTTTTACCATGATCGACGTGTCCCATAATGGTAACGATAGGTGCTCGATCTTTTAGTTTTTCTGGATCATCCTCTTCTATAATTTCTTCATCTTGTTCTGTAACACTGATAAATTCAACTTCGAAGCCAAATTCTTCGGTTACTAGCTCGATAAGTTCTGCATCTAGTCGTTGGTTGATAGAAACAATGATACCGAGATTAAAACAAGTTGTGATAATTTGAGTTACAGAAATATCCATTATACTTGCTAATTCATTAGCAGATATGAACTCTGTAACCTGTAATACACTCTTATCTACTGTTTCCTCTACATTTCGGTTGGCAGCTAATTCACGTTTTTGACGTTTAAATTTGGCTCTATTTGTTTTACCTTTACCACCACCCAATTTAGCCATTGTGGCCTTAATCTTATCTTGGATTTCTTTTTCAGATACCTGTAATTCTGGCTCTTTCTTTTTTCCTTTACGGCGATCGTTACGATTATTTCTACGTCTATCACCTGATCTTCCTCTTGGTCCTTGAGACCTTCCGCCGCCGCCACCAGCACCTGCACCTGCACCTCTTCTATTATTATCACCAGGCTTTTTATCACCAGGTTTCTTATCACCTGACTTATTTGTATTATTTGATCTATTAGTAGAAGGCTTTACAATACGCTTTCTTCTTCTCTTCTTTTTCTCGGCAATTTTATCTTGTTTACTTGGTAATTCAATTTTACCAACTACTTTAGGTCCTGTTAATTTAGGCACCTTTACTCTTTCTACATCTTTTGGTTCACTCTTCGCCTGTACTACTGGAGGAGGAGTAGGTCTTTTTTCTTCTTTGCCTTTTGGTTTAGGAGATTCTACTTTGGGTTTATTTTCATTTTTAAGAGGAGCTTTATCTTGTGGTTTTCTTTTTTTCTCTTTAGGCTTCTCTTCTTTTTTGCCTGTATCTTTTGGAGAGGTTGTTTTTACAGAACTAGGAGGCGTTTTTACAGGTTGGGGAGCAGGTTCTTTTTTAGGTGCCTCTGATTTAGGCTCTTCTTTCTTAGTTGGTTTTGTTAAATCTATTTTACCAACTACTTTAGGAGCATCTAATTCTGGAGTTTCGATTTCCAATACGGGAGGTTTCTCTACTTCTTTTTTTGCTTCAACAACTGGTGTAGTTATTTCTTCTACTTTTGTTTCATTTTCTTTAGCTATAGGAGGTTCAGAAGAAACTACTGGAATATCTTCTTTAGGTTTATTATCTATTGGGGTAGTTTCTGTCTGGTGAGTCGGCTCATTTACTACTACTGGCTCTTCTTTCGCAGGAACAGTCTCTATTTTCTCCTCGACTTTTGGAGGAACACTACTTTTCTGTTCCTGAACCGTTTTTTCTGTTTCAGGTAGAGTTAATTCTTTAGTTGGTGGAGAAATAGTAGTAGGTTCTTCTACAACAGTAATTGGTTTTGTACTTTCATTAACAGGTTGAACATTATTTTCTTTAGGCGTATCTTTTGATTCTGATTCGCTTTTTCCTTCCTCGCGTTTAGGCGAAGTTCTGAAATTAATTTGTTCAGCCTGCTCTTTCAAGACTATTTGATCTTTAAAGTCTTTGAGCAATATGCCATACATCTCAGGTGTAAGTTTGGTAGTAGGCTTCGCCTCTACATCAAAACCTTTCTTTTTGAGATGTGCAGCTATAGTATCAATTCCAACATTGATTTCTTTTGCTACTTTAACTAATCTAACTCCCTTTTTGGTGCTTGTCATGTAAGCTATTAATCTCTTTGTTAAGTAATGTTTAAAAAATAATTTCTGCTTTTATAAGTAATGGCTATAAATTAGGAAATTATTTAGCAACCATTACTTAGCCGATCTTTAAATTATATAATTTGGTATAAAGTTCCTATAACTGAGAAATGGTTAAATATAATCCCATCAGTTTTTTTTTAATCATCAAATTCTGATCTAATTACTTTAAGCACATCATCTATTGTTTCATCTTCTAGATCAGATCTTCTTGCCAATTCGTCTCTACTAAGTTCTAATACACTTTTTGCTGTATCACAACCGATCCCTTTCAGTACTTCAATAACCCAAGTATCGATTTCATCTGAGAATTCATCTAATTCGATATCATATTCTTCATCTTCTTCAATTTCACGGAAGACATCAATTTCGAATTTAGTTAGTTTAGATGCTAATCTAATATTGACCCCTCCTTTACCAATAGCTTTAGATACTTCTTCTGGTTTTAGATAAGCAGAGACTCTTTTGCTTTCATCATCGATATCAATAGTAGATATTCTTGCTGGCGTCAATGCTCTTTGAATAAAGAGTTTGGTATTGTTAGTAAAATTGATAATATCGATATTTTCGTTTCTCAATTCTCTTACGATACCATGAATACGTGATCCTTTCATACCTACACATGCGCCAACAGGATCAATTCGATCATCGAATGATTCTACAGCCACCTTTGCCCGTTCTCCAGGTTCTCTTGCAATTCTTCGAATAGAAATCATTCCTTCAAAAATTTCAGGAACTTCAAGTTCGAGTAATTTTGCAAGGAAGGAATTATCAGTACGAGATAAGATAATACGAGGTGTATTATTTCTTAGCTCTACTTTTTTCACAATTGCTCTTATACTATCTCCTTTTTTATAAAAGTCATTTCTAATTTGCTCCGACTTTGGAAGAATTAGTTCATTACCTTCATCATCCAATACAAGCATTTCTCTTTTCCAAACTTGGTATACTTCACCAGTAACGATATCACCAATTCGTTCGCTATATTTTTTATATAGCTCATCTTTTTCTAGTTCTAGAATACGAGAGATGAGTGTTTGACGAGCGGCTAGAATAGCTCGGCGTCCAAAATCAATTAAAGTAATTTCCTCATACACATCTTCCCCTACTTCGAAATCATCTTCAATTTTAATAGCTTGAGAATAAGGTATTTCTAGATTAGAGTCTGTTACTTCCCCATCAGGTACAATCATTCTCTTTCTCCAGATTTCTAAATCACCTTTTTCGGTATTGACAATTATATCAAAATTTTCGTCAGTACCATATTTTTTACGGAGTAATGTTTTGAAGACATCTTCCAAAACACGCATCATTGTTGGTCTATCAATATTTTTAAATTGCTTAAATTCCTGAAATGATTCGACCAAATCTATATTTGCTGCCATTATTCGTTGATTTGAATAATCTTAATTAAATTCATATTATTGTGAAAAAGTAACTTTAGTAACGAACTAAAATCATCACTTGTTGAAACATTAGAAGGGAGATCTTTCTTTGGTATGTTTTACCTCATTAAATGCAATCAGTTGCTCTCTTGTTCCAACAATCTTTTTTTTAATATTTTTTTTATTTCTCTTATCTAATTCGATGATAAATTCATCTACTCGAATATGTTCTGTTGTAAATTCTTTTAGAAGTCCTTCTATTTTCTTTCCATTATTCAATAAGACTTCTATTTCTTTTCCTAAATTTTTTTGAAATTGTCTTGGTACTATGAAAGGATTAGTGAAACCAGGAGAAGATACGTCTAAGGTAAAGTGATCTTCATAAAGATTTTCTGCTTCTAGATTTCTCATCAACATTCTGCTCAACTTCACACAATCTTCTATTACAATATTGTCGTCACAGTCAACGATGACCTCAATTCGACCACCTTTTCCCATTTTCACTTGTACTATAAAACAAGATGTATCTTTAAATTCTTCTTCTAGTAAAAAAACAATTTTATCTGTTACTGTCTTCATATGAACGTCTAGATAATAAAAAGAGGGGACGTTTGTCCCCTCTTTTTTTTCTTAGCACAAAGATACATATAATAATCGAATTATGAAAACAAGGATTAACACCTAGTAGTAAATTCTACCTTATATGTAATTAGCTTTAATTATGCATCTTCATCTGTATTATTATCAGCATTATCTGTTGCCTCATCTACAATATCATCTACTGCATCGGTTATTTCTGTTGTAGTTTCTTCCACTACATTTTCTGCTGCATCAGCTAGATCAGTTGTGGTTTCTTCTACTACATTTGTTGCTTCAGTTAGTGTTTCTTCAACAACAGTAGCTTCTTCGACAGAGCTATCAGCAGTAGCTTGGTTATTAGCAGCATCTGATTCTTTACGTCCACCTCTTCGTGTACGTTTTCTTCTTGTTGCTTTTTTACCACTACTAGAAGCTGCTGATTTCAACATTGCTTCATTGAAGTCTACTAATTCAATAATACACATTTCGGCATTATCTCCTAGTCGGAATCCAGTTCTTAGAATACGAGTATATCCTCCTGGGCGATCACCGACCTTTTGAGAAACGGAACCAAAAAGCTCTTTTACTGCTTCTTTGCTTTGTAATTTTCTAAAGGCCATTCTTCTAGAATGAGTAGAATCATCTTTAGCTTTAGTAACTAAAGGCTCTATATATTTGCGCAGTGCTTTAGCTTTCGCCAAAGTTGTGCTAATTCTTTTATGCTCAATTAGAGAGCAAGCCATATTAGAAAGCATCGCCTTTCTGTGAGCTGACTTTCGTCCTAGGTGATTAACTTTTTTACCGTGTCGCATCGCTTATACCAACGTTTACAAATTGAATAACAATTCTATTTACAGGAGACTAATTCGTTATAGAACTAGTCTTCATCTAATTTATATTTACTTAGATCCATTCCGAATGATAATCCTCTATCAATGATCATAGCTTCTATTTCCATGAGTGATTTCTTACCGAAGTTTCTGAACTTAATAAGTGAGTTTGTATCATAAGTAACGAGTTCTGCAAGGGTATTAATTTTTGCTGCTTTTAAGCAGTTATAAGCTCTTACAGAAAGATCTAGATCTTCTAGCGGCGTTTTCAATAACTTACGCATATGTAAGATGTGTTCATCTACGATATCGTGGTCATCTTCTGCCTTATTATCGAAATCGATATTTTCATCAGAGATAAGCATTAAGTGCTGGATTAAAATTTTCGCAGCTTCTTTAATTGCATCTTCTGGATGGATCGTACCATCTGTTTTGATTTCGACGATTAACTTTTCAAAGTCTGTTTTTTGTTCTACCCGTGTATTTTCAACAAAGTACTTTACATTTCGGATAGGTGTATAGATCGAGTCAACTGGAATCATTCCGTGCACCCAATCTTTTGGTTTATTTTCATCAGCAGCCACATAACCTCTTCCTTTACCGATAACAAGTTCGATATCGAGCGTAACAGAAGGTTCCATTTGGCAGATTATTAAATCTGGGTTAGTAACCTTAAATGAAGCGGTATGTTTTTCGATATCACCAGCTACAAAAGCTTCTTGATTAGAAATAGAAAGGAAAATCTTTTCTACTGGTATTTCATCGTCCTTTACTATTTTCTTTAGTCTTACTCTTTTGAGAGCAAGTATAACTTCTGTTACATCCTCTAATACCCCTTTGATAGTAGAAAACTCATGGTCAACTCCTCCAATTTTGATTGCAGTGATTGCATAGCCTTCTAGAGAAGAAAGCAATACTCTGCGGAGTGCATTACCAATGGTCACACCAAAACCAGGCTCTAAGGGGCGAAATTCGAATATACCTTCGAATTCAGTAGTTTTTTGAGCAACAATTTTATCTGGTTTTTGAAATGCTAGTAATCCCATATATAGTCATACGATTGTGGTGAAAGAAATAGATGTAGATAGTGATGGTTTAGTGCAATCAGCAGGTCAAATTTACTTAGAGTACAATTCGACAATTAGCTGTGCATTTATTTTTTCTGGAATATTTTCACGGTCTGGAACGGAAATAAAGGTTCCACTCATTTCATCATTATTCCAATCTAACCAAGAAAAAGGTCTTCCTTTAGCACTTAAAGAAGCACCAATAACTTCTAGAGATCGGGATTTCTCTCTAATTCCAATTGTTTCACCAGGTTTTAATGAATACGAAGGGATATTAGTATGACGACCATTAACAGTAATATGTCCATGAGACACCAATTGTCTAGCAGCTCTTCTTGTAGGAGCGATTCCTAAACGGAAAACGACATTATCGAGACGCGACTCTAACAATTGTAACAAGATATCACCTGTAATTCCTTGCTTACGACTTGCTTTTTTGAAAAGGTTACGGAACTGGCGTTCTAACACACCATAAGTATATTTTGCCTTTTGCTTTTCCATAAGCTGTGTACCGTATTCAGACAATTGTTTTCTTCTTTTAGAAGGTCCATGTTGTCCTGGTTTGTAAGGTCTTTTTTTGAAGGCTTTATCTACGCCATAAATTTCTTCACCGAATTTTCTAGAAATTCTCGTTTTTGGTCCTGTGTATCTTGCCATGTTTAATTGTAGTTATAAAAGTGCGCTTTCTGCCATTTTACTTGGCGCGACGATTATTTAGACATGAAATATTAATCTTGATTTAGAAAGTGTTATCCTTAAAAAAATAGAAGGAGGGATTATACTCTTCTACGTTTTGGTGGACGACATCCATTGTGAGGGAGAGGAGTTACATCTCTAATAAGCGTTACCTCAATCCCACTTGAGTTGATTGTACGGATAGCTGCTTCTCTTCCTGACCCTGGTCCTTTCACATATACCTCTACTCTTCTCAACCCTGCTTCTGCAGCTTTGTTTGCTGCATCTTCTGCTGCTACTTGAGCTGCATAAGGAGTATTTTTCTTAGATCCTCTGAAACCAGATTTACCTGCTGAGGACCACGAGATTGTTTGACCTCCTGCGTTGGTAAATGTAATCATGATATTATTAAAGCTCGCCTTGATATAAGCACGTCCTTCTGCTTCAACTCTTACGACTCTTTTTTTAGCTCTAGTTCTTCTTTTAGCCATTTTGAATTTGAATTATACCATTTAAAATAAGACAATGATTGAATAATCGCACAAAGAGATTACTTAGTTACTTTCTTTTTACCAGCAACTGTTTTACGTTTACCTTTACGAGTACGAGCATTGGTTTGGGTTTGCTGTCCTCGAACAGGTAATCCTTTACGATGTCTCACACCGCGGTAACATCCAATATCCTTGAGTCGTTTGATACTCATTTGGACTTCAGATCGCAATTCTCCTTCTAGGGTATATTCACCTAGAACTTGACGTAAACGCGAAATTTCGCTATCGCTGAGATCTTGTACTTTTTTACTGTACTCCACTTCAGCTTGATCAAGTATTTCTTTTGCTCTTGATCGCCCAATACCATAAATATATGTTAATGCTATAAAAGATGGTTTTCTTTTAGGCAAATCTACTCCTGCTAGTCGTGCCATAATTTATCCTTGTCTTTGTTTAAATTTTGGATTCTTCTTGTTAATAACGTACAATCGTCCTTTGCGTTTCACGATTTTACAATCGCTACTACGCTTTTTAATTGATGCTCTGACTTTCATCAGTGAAATATTTTATGTAAAAAATTATTTGTATCTATATGTTATTCGTCCTTTCGTCAAATCGTAAGGTGACATTTCTACTGCTACCTTATCACCTGGTAGAATATGAATATAGTTCATACGCATTTTACCAGCGATGTGACTAATTATTTCGTGTCCATTTTCTAGTCGCACACGAAATTTTGCATTGCCGAGGGATTCTATAACTAATCCGTCTTGTTTGATTAAATTTTGTTTGGCCATTCTAATATTTGAAATGATAAAAAGTATATAGGCGAATAATTGTATTATAAATATCAGCACTCTCCAAACAGAGTGCAAATATCGCATTTTTTATGCAATTTTTGTTAATTCTTTATTATTTTTTATTGCGTTTTCTATAAATTCGAAAGTAGATAAGATATCTGCTTGTCCTTTTCGCACTACAATACTGTGTTCGAAGTGTGCAGAAGGTGTACCATCCATTGTAATAATGGTCCATCCATCGCTTAGTCGCCTAACATCTTTTTTGCCAAGATTGACCATTGGTTCGATGGCTAACACTAATCCATCTTGCAATTTGGGTCCTCTTCCTCTTTTTCCAAAATTTGGCACTTCTGGTCCTTCGTGCAAACTTCGTCCGACACCATGCCCGACTAAGTCTCTCACTACTCCATAATTATGCACTCTCTCACAATGGTTTTGAACAGCATAACTAATATCCCCTAATCTTTTTCCAACTACTGCCTGTTCGATACCTTTGTAAAGCGACTCTTTGGTTACTTCAAGTAGTTTTTTTATTTCGGGTTCAATTTCACCAACGCAATACGTATATGCTGAATCACCATAAAAACCATTTGCAAGTACTCCACAATCTATGGAGACGACATCCCCTTCTTTTAGTTCGTATTCACTAGGCATTCCGTGTACGACATGATCATTAATAGAAATACAGAGTGTATAAGGGAAACCTCCATAACCTTTAAATCCAGGTTCTGCTTTATTGTCTCGTATAAACTCTTCAGCTATTTGATCCAACTTGAGTGTTTGTACACCAGGAACAATGAAGGGTACCACTGCTGCGTGTGCTTTACCAACTAATTGGTTACTGTGACGCATTAGTTCGACTTCTTCGTCTGTTTTATAAAATATTCTCTTTTTGGAGGATCTCAATTTCTTTCTTTTTAATACTCAGCCTATTTGCGTGAGGGATAGAGGCGGTAGCTTGGTGAAGTCAGCCGCCTTTATGATGCCTGCACTAGCAGGGCTGACGGAGGAAGACACTGCTAGGGCTTTGGCAGCATAGGCTGCTGCGAGCCAACTATTAGCCGAAAGCCCGACCTTTTTCTCCTCGTCCCTGTTCATGCGTGAACGCATGAACGGGCGAGGGGAAAAAGGGCACGCCCTAAAAATCATGTTTATATTTACACAACAAAGTTTCCCTTGTCAATTTTCAGACAGGGAAACTTCGTTATAGTTACATATATACCTTAAGTGGTATTTAAATAACAATTTTGTATGGTATAGGTTCAAAAAGCAGTTGTTAGTACTATATACTACACACTTGCTCCAACCATTCCGCCTCTACCTTTGATACGTCCACCTTTCATAAGTCCATCGTAGTGACGCATTAGAAGATGTGATTCTATTTGTTGAAGCGTATCAAGCATTACAGCAACGAGGATCAGCAAAGAAGTTCCTCCATAGAAGATAGCGAATTGCGTGTTGATACCTGCAATCATTGCGAAAGCTGGTAATATCGCTACTAGTCCTAAGAAGATAGATCCAGGTAAAGTAATACGAGAAAGAACAGTATCAATAAAATCGGCTGTTTTTCTACCTGGTTTCACACCAGGAATAAAACCACCATTTCGCTTCATATCATCGGCCATTTGAGTTGGGTTGATAATTAAAGCTGTATAGAAGTAGGTAAATAAGACCACTAACGAAAAGAGAGCAGCATTATACCAAAACGAAGTCATAAATGCTCCTGATTGCATACTTGCCATAAGGGCAGAATCAGGGAAAAGTTGAGCAACAAGAGAAGGGATGAACATCAATGCTTGAGCGAAGATGATCGGCATTACTCCCGATGCGTTGATTTTAAGAGGGATATACTGACGGCTTCCACCAAACTGTCTATTACCACGAATACGTTTTGCATATTGTACGGGAATCTTACGAACACCTTGAACGAGTAATACACAAGCTGCAATAATAGCTACAAGGAAGGCGATTTCGATAAGGAACTTAACGAGTCCACCACTGGCTGTATCACTAATTTTTGCAGAATATTCGGCAACTACTGCGAAAGGTAATTGCGCAATAATACCGATAGTGATGAGTAATGAGATACCGTTTCCGATACCTTTATCAGTAATTTTTTCCCCGAGCCACATACAAAATACAGTACCAGCAGTAAGAACGATTACTGTTGAAATGGTAAATAAGAACATACTATCTGCTACGATAGCTGGTCCTGCGGTAGATTGTAGGTACTGAATATATCCAAACGATTGTAATGCAGTTACGGCAACAGTTAGATAGCGCGTCATTTGTGTGATCTTTTTTCGACCACTTTCACCTTCTTTTTGCATTTTTTGGAAGTAGGGTACTGCAAGCGTTAATAGCTGCATCGCAATAGATGCAGAGATATAAGGCATGATACCCAATGCAAAAATAGAGGCATTACTGAAAGCACCTCCAACAAACATATCTAAAAGTCCAAGAATACCTTGTCCTCCACTAGTCAAATCACTAAGACCTTTGGGGTCGATACCAGGAATAACGATAAAAGATCCGATACGATAGACTAAGATTAGTCCAAGTGTCAGTAAGATCTTATTTCGAAGATCCTCAATCTTCCAGATATTTTTAACTGTTTCAATAAACCGTTTCATAAAAATCTTGATTAAGACAATCCACTTAGCATGCGAATTACCTAAAAATGTATGTATAGATAACGAGCTACAATTAGTTCGCCAAACCTATCAAATCAGCAATACTGACAGTAAAAAATTACTTTTCGATAAGTGTGGCAGTTCCTCCTTGCTCTTCGATTGCTTTTTTGGCAGATTCACTAAAGGCGTGAGCAGTAACTTGAAGTCCTTTTGCAAGATCTCCAGTTCCTAGTACTTTCACCTTATCGTTACGTTTTACCATTCTCAGCTCTCTCAATGTTTCAAATGAGATAGAAGACAGATCATGTTTCTCTGCTAAATATTGCAGATCACTAAGATTAAGAGGTACATAATCGATACGATTGATGTTTTTGAATCCTCTTTTAGGTAATCTTCTTTGAATAGGCGTCTGTCCTCCTTCATGGTTTCTCTTACTTGAGTAACCTGAACGAGATTTTGCACCTTTGTGACCTCTTGTAGAAGTACCGCCTCTTCCTGACCCAGGCCCACGAGCCTTACGTCTTTCTTTTTTAACGGAACCTTTAGCTGGTTTTAAATTGCTTAATACACTCATGGTACTATAAATATTCTACTTTAACTAAATGCTTCACTTTAGCGATCATTCCTTCAATTTGAGGAGTAGCTTCATGTTCGACACTTTTATGCATTTTACGCAGTCCTAGTGCAAACATCGTCGCTTTTTGTCTCTTCGTGCGATCGATAACGCTTTTTACTTGAGTAACTTTTACTTTAGCCATCTTCTTAGAATTGACAATCTTACATTATAATAAAAACGGTTTAGATTTAACCGTTAAAAACTTTATCTACGGTGATTCCTCTTTGCTTTGCCACTGTTCCTGGGTCACGCATTAATTGCAGTGCTCTAATAGTTGCTTTAACCACGTTGTGTGGGTTAGAAGAACCTAGAGATTTTGCAATTACATTGGTTACCCCTGCACTTTCGAGGACTGCACGCATTGCTCCCCCCGCAATTACCCCTGTACCTTTAGAAGCTGGTCGTAATAAAACTTTGGCAGCTCCATACTTTGCCAGTTGTTCGTGCGGGATAGCTCCGTCTTTGATTGGTACATGTACAAGGTCTTTTTTAGCATCTTCGACTGCTTTATCGATTGATTCGGCAACTTCTCTTGCTTTTCCAAGTCCGTGTCCAATAATTCCATCTTTATTTCCTACCACCACAATAGAAGCGAAACTGAAAGTACGTCCCCCTTTAGTTACTTTCGCAACACGGTTTACAACTACCAATTTATGTTCTAAATTAAGCTCACTAGCTTTTACTTTTTTTGCTTTGATATTAGCCATTGATATTTGTCATTAAAAGTTAAGACCTCCTTCTCTCGCCCCTTCGGCCAATGCTTTCACACGGCCGTGATAAAGGTAACCACCTCTATCAAAAATAACGTTACTAACTCCTGCAGCAGTAGCCACTTCTGCCAAGACTTTTCCCGTAGTTTTAGCCTGTTCGACTCTTGATCCTGAAGCATTAACTGCTTTTGAAGAAACCGAAGCTAAGGTATGACCTTTACGATCGTCGATTATTTGGGCGTAAATATATTTATTGCTTCTATAAACCGCTAATCGAGGACGTTCACTAGTGCCTACGATTTTTTTGCGGATTTTATATCTGATTCGTTGTCTTCTAGCTTGTTTTTGTACTGCCATGACTAAAAAATAAAATAAGTTTAAAAAATGAGAATGGAGGATTACTTACCCTGCTGTTTTACCAGCTTTTCTGCGTAATTCTTCACCTACAAACTTAATTCCTTTTCCTTTGTAAGGTTCAGGCTTTCTGAAAGATCTAATTTTTGCAGCGATATGCCCAACTAATTGTTTATCTGCACTTTCGAGGGTCACGACTGGGTTTTTACCTTTTACAGTTTCAGTAGTAACTTTTACCTCTTTAGGGATGGCAAAATAAATAGGGTGTGAATACCCTACACTCATTTCCAGAATTTGACCTTGGTTACTAGCTCTATAACCAACCCCAACAAATTCCAATTGGATTTTAAATCCAGTATCGACTCCTGTGACCATATTATTGATCAGAGAGCGATACAAACCGTGCATTGCTCGAGTCTTTTTTTGATCATCTTTTCGAGTGAGTGATATTTGCCCATCTTCTACAGCGACTTCGATTTTCTCGTAGACCTTCTGTATTAGTTCAGCTTTTTTACCTTTTACAGTAACTACATTATTATCATCAACCGAAATGTTGATTCCACTAGGGATAGTTATTGGTAATTTTCCAATCCGAGACATGACTAAACGACATTTGAAATTAATAAACGAGACACAATACTTCTCCTCCGATATTCAAGGATCTAGCTTCTTTATCAGTCATTACTCCTTTAGAAGTAGAGACAATAGCGATACCAAGTCCATTAATAACTCTTGGGATATCAGAAGCAGGTTTATACATACGGAGTCCAGGCTTACTATAACGAATTAGCTTAGTAATAGCAGGCACTTTAGATATAGGGTCATACTTAAGAGCGATTTTAATCACTCCTTGTCCATTAGGAGTATCTTCGAATTTATATCGGAAGATATATCCTTGATCGTACAAGATTTCGGTAATACGTTTTTTAATTTTCGAAGCGGGGATATCGACTACACGATGTCCTGCCATATTTGCATTACGGATTCTAGTTAGATAATCGCCAATGGTATCTGTTATTGCAGACATATTTAAATACTCTAAGGTATGATTAATAATTATAGCACTATATGCATAAAAACTGACAGAATATATAGCAAATATGCACACATTTTAAAATCAGTCCACAAAAGTACTAAAAAGTATGAGATAAAAAAAGACGCAATTTAAATACGTCCTTTTTATTTTATTATTTTTTATAATTTGCTTACCAGCTTGCTTTAGTTACGCCTGGAATTTTCCCACTAGAAGCTAGTTTTCTAAACTTAACTCTAGAAACTCCAAAGAAACGCATATAGCCTTTAGGTCTACCAGTTAATCTACAACGATTATGTAATCGAACAGGAGAAGCATTTTTAGGTAGCTTATCTAGTTCATCATAACGACCTTCTGCTTTTAACTGTGCTCTTTTTTCAGCGTACTTCTTCACTAATCTTTGACGCTTTTCTTCACGAGCAATCATTGCTTTACGAGCCATAATTATTGGATTTTAACTTTATTTTTGAATGGCATTCCTAATTCACTCAATAATTCATATGCTTCATTATCGGTAGGAGCAGATGTTACGAAAGTAATATCCATACCGCTCATCCTAGAAATCTTATCAAGATCAATTTCTGGGAAGATAATTTGTTCAGTGATTCCTAAAGAATAGTTACCACGTCCATCAAAGCTTTTATCGTTGATACCTCTAAAGTCACGTACACGAGGTAGTGCGATAGAAACAAAGCGATCTAAGAATTCCCACATACGTTCACCTCTAAGGGTTACTCTTGCTCCAATCGGCATTCCTTCTCTAAGTTTGAAGTTAGATACGGATTTTTTAGCGATTGTAGGAACTGCTTGTTGCCCAGCAATCATAGTCATTTCCTTCACTGCTATATCCACTGTTTTTTTATCAGCGGTTGCAGCACCGACTCCTTGATTAATACAAATCTTTTGGAGTTTAGGAACTTGCATAATTGTAGTATAAGCAAATTTCTCTTGTAACTTAGGAACGATTTCTTCTAAGTATTTTGTCTTAAGTCTAGGTACGTAAGTCATTAGATTACCTCCCCTGATTTTTTAGCGTAACGAACAATTTTATTTCCTTCTTTTCTGCGTCCTACCCGTGTTGCTTCTCCACTTTTCGGATCGATCAGCATAAGCTTAGCGATATTGATAGGTGCTTCTTTTTTGACAATACCACCTTGAGGGTTTTCTGCATCTGGTTTGGTATGTTTATGAATAATATTCACACCTTCCACGATTGCCAAACCTTTTTTGGTAAGTATTTTCAACACTCTTCCTTCTGAACCCTTATCTTCACCAGAGATAACGACTACATTATCTCCTGTTTGGATATGATATTTAGGCTTAAAGCGTTTTTGCTGTTGTTGGTTTTTATTTTTACTCATAGCTGAATGATCTGCTCTCTGTAAAGAGAATTAATTCATCATTTATTAGTGGGTATCTTTCTATAATAGAACTATACCGATTATTTACAGTACTTCAGGAGCAAGCGAGATGATTCGTGAGTATCCTTTATCACGCAATTCTCTTGCTACAGGTCCAAAGATACGGGTTCCTCTAGGATCACCTTCGTTACTAATCAATACGACTGCATTGTCATCGAAAGAGATATAGGTACCATCTTTTCTACGAATTTGCTTTTTGGTGCGCACAACAACTGCTCTAGATTTCTGTCCTTTTTTGACATTACCAGCAGGGAGTGCATCTTTCACACTTACCATAATCTCGTCACCTACGCGTGCATATCGTCTTCCTGAGCCACCTAAAACGCGAATACATAGGGCTTCTTTAGCTCCACTATTATCCGCTACTCTAATTCTACTTTCTTGTTGTATCATAAGGCTAAGTGATTATTTTGCTCTTTCGAGAATCTCTACTAAACGCCAACATTTTCTTTTACTCAGTGGACGTGTTTCCATAATACGAACTGTATCTCCTATGTTGCAATCATTTTTATCATCATGCACCATATACTTCTTCGACTTTTTAATGAACTTACCATACATAGGGTGTTTCACTCTACGTTCAACAAGCACCGTTATAGATTTGTCCATTTTATTGCTCGCAACAACGCCGACCCTTTGTTTTCTTAGATTTCTCTCTGACATGTTGACTAATTATTATTTATTATTACTTTTTTGCTTCAGCAATTTCTCTAGCTCGCATTTCAGTTTTAATACGTGCTATATCTCTACGTGTATTCTTAATCGAATTTGTATCTTCTAGAACTGAGACAGCATGATTAAACTTCAACTTACGTAAATGCAGTTGTGTTTCTTCCAGTGTTTCTAGCAACTCTTCAGCTCCAAGATCTTGTAGATTTATTTTCTTTTCTTTTGCCATCTCTTAAAAAATTGCAATGAATGATATAATAAACAGTTTTTTAATTACAGTAGATAAGGTGTAGTTGTTAATTATGATTCAACATAATCTCTACGAATTACTGTTTTAGTTTTTAGTGGAAGTTTTTGAGCTGCGAGGCGTAATGCTTCAACTGCTACTTCACGAGGAACTCCTTCCAATTCAAACATTATACGTCCAGGCTTCACAACTGCTACCCAGTGGCTTGGTGCTCCTTTACCCTTACCCATACGTACTTCTAATGGTTTAGCAGTAACTGGTTTATCTGGAAAAATACGAATCCAAACCTTTCCTTCCCTTTTCATGTACCTTGTTAAGGCAACACGGGCAGATTCTATTTGACGGTTTGTAATCCATCCGCCATCAATAGCCTTCAATCCAAAAGAGCCAAAAGCCAAAGAAGCACCTCGTTGGGCATTTCCTTTCATTTTGCCTTTTTGCATCTTTCTGAACTTAGTCCGTTTTGGCTGTAACATGATAAAAATATTTACTAAATAAAAAAACTGTCGTATTAATTAAATAAGACAAGATTATCTATCTCCTCTTCGTCCTTTTCTATTATCTCTTCTGTTATCTCTCCTATTGTCTCTTCTTCTTCCTTTGGTTGGAGGTGGTGGCGATAAATCAACTTTACCTAACACCTCTCCTTTACAGATCCATACTTTCACTCCAATTTTACCATAAACTGTATGTGCTTCATAGAGCGCATAATCAATATTAGCACGGAAAGTATGAAGAGGAGTACGTCCTTGTTTATATTCATCAGAGCGGGCCATTTCAGCACCTCCTAATCGTCCAGATACTTTAACTTTAATTCCTTCAGCACCCATTCTCATGGTATTATTAAGAGCTAATTTTACAGCTCTACGGTAATTAATTCTAGCTTCTAATTGCTTAGCAATATTTTCAGCTACAATATAAGCATCTAATTCAGGGCGACGGATTTCGGCAATATTAATTTGCACTTCTTTTCCAGTCAGCTTTTTCAACTCTTCACGGATACTATCTACTTGCCCACCACCTTTACCGATGATAACACCAGGTCTAGAGGTATGAATAGCGATAGTAATACGTTTAAGGGTTCTTTCTATTACGATTCTAGAAATACCGCCCTTAGAGATACGTGCATGCAAATACTCTCTGATTTTCTCGTCTTCGACAAGGTTATCAGCAAAATCTGCAGCTGTAGCGAACCAGTTAGAGTCCCATCCTCTAATGTACCCAAGTCGGTTGGCAATTGGATTTACTTTTTGTCCCATACTCTATTTATAAATCATTCTTAATTTTCGGTTTCACTTTCAGCCACTGCTACGTCTGTTGCAGTTGCTGCTCCTCGTACATCAATTACCATAGTAACATGGTTTGAACGTTTTCTAATTCGATGTGCTCTACCAAATGGAGCAGGACGAAAGCGTTTTAATGTACGTGCTCCATCGACATGAATTGTTTTAACAAACAATCCATCTTCAGCTGATTGTCCATTTTTATTCTCCCAGTTTGCAATTGCAGAGAGTAATAATTTCTCTAGTGGACGAGCGGCGTGTTTACGTGTAAATTTTAGAATACTAAGTGCCTCACTTACATCCTTGCCTCTTACAAGATCAGCCACGAGTCTCATCTTACGAGGAGAACTTGGATAATTTCTAAGCTTTGCTACTGCTTCCATTAGTATATTATTTTAAATGCCCAGAATTCCTGTTATCAAACTATAATTACTTCTTCTTAGCTGCGTGTCCTCTAAAGTTTCGAGTAGGCGCAAACTCTCCTAATTTATGACCCACCATATTCTCAGTTACATACACAGGAATAAATTTATTCCCATTATGAACTGCTAAAGTGTGTCCGACAAAGTCAGGAGTAATCATAGAGGAACGTGCCCATGTCTTTACTACTGTCTTTTTTCCACCTTCGTTTAATGCATCAATTTTCTTGAGCAGTTTATGGTGAATATAAGGTCCTTTTTTTAGTGATCTAGCCATAATATTTTCTAGTTAAGCTATATTACTTTTTTCGTTTACTAACAATTAGTCTCGAAGAAGATTTATTTTTATTTCTTGTTTTTTGTCCTTTTGCAAAGACACCTGTTCTTGATCTTGGGTGACCTCCAGAAGAGCGTCCTTCACCACCACCCATTGGGTGATCAACTGGGTTCATTGCTACCCCTCTTACACGAGGACGTTTTCCTAACCATCTACTACGTCCAGCTTTACCTGATTTTTGAAGACTATGATCAGAGTTTGAAACCACTCCGATTGTTGCCATACAGCGCAATAGTACCATTCTTGTTTCACCAGAAGGCAAACGCAAAATTGCATATTTACCATCCTTAGCAGTAAGCTGTGCATAAGTCCCTGCACTTCTAACCATAACTCCACCTTTTCCAGGGTGTAATTCGATATTGTGCACTAATGTACCCAATGGTATTTCGGATAAATATAGTGTATTACCTACTTCAGGTTGTGCATCTTTTCCTGATACAATTTTGCTACCTACTTTCAAGCCTTGTGGAGCGATAATATATCGTTTTTCTCCATCAGCATAATTTAATAAAGCGATAAAAGCAGAACGATTTGGATCGTACTCGATCGTCTTTACGGTTGCAGGAATACCTGGCTTATTTCTTTTGAAATCGATAACACGATAACGGCGTTTGTGTCCTCCCCCTCTGTTTCGAACGGTCATACGTCCGGTACTATTTCTACCACCAGAACGTTTCCATTTGCCGATTAGGCTTTTTTCAGGCGTATCTGTTGTTATCTCTTCAAAGGTATTTCCAACTCTAAAGCGAGAACCTGGAGAAGTAGGATTATACTTTTTAACTGGCATCTTATACTAATCTTTAATTGTTATCACTTAACTGAAGCCTATACGTCTTCGAAGAAATCGATTGTTTCTCCTTCAGCTAAAGAAACGATTGCTTTTTTGACAACTTTTGTACGTCCACTTAGAACACCTGAGCGTGTAAACCGTCTTCGGTTTTTACCTGGCATTATGTAAGTATTTACAGATTCAACCGTAACTCCGTACATCTCTTCTACTGCATTACGGATTTGGATTTTATTGGCATTTCTGTCCACGACAAATCCAAATTTGTTCAGCTTTTCTCCCATCTTTGTCATCTTCTCTGTTAAGATGGGTTTTACAAGTATGTTTTTAGACATCGCTAATAAAGTTGATGGAGATTGGTTAATTATTCAGTCCGTTAAGAGCACTTTCGCTCAAGATCAATGTATGGGTATTCAAGATACTGTAAGTATTTAAACCATCAGCTAATACCACATTTGATTTAGGCACATTTCTAGCAGATAAGTAGACATTTCGGCTGTTTTCTCCAAGTACCATCATCACTTTCTTTCCATCCAGTTCCAATGTCTTCAATAAAGAAACAAAATCTTTAGTTTTAGGAACATCAAAATCAAAGTCTTCAATGATAATGATCCGCTCTTCTCGTGCTTTGATACTTAAAGCAGAATTTCTAGCTACGTTTTTTGTCTTTTTATTTACCTTAAAACTATAGTCTCTAGGTTTAGGTCCAAAAATACGTCCTCCACCTCTAAACAACGGGTTTTTCATACTACCAGCACGGGCAGTACCTGTTCCCTTTTGTCGTTTAATTTTTTTGGTAGAACCTTTGATCTCACCACGTTCTTTCGTCTTATGAGTACCTTGTCTTTGATTGGCAAGATACTGCTTTACAGCTAAGTAAATGACGTGATCATTAGGCTCGACGCCGAATAGCTCTTCGGGTAGTTCTACTTGTTTACCAGTAGATTGACCTTGTTTATTTACAACTTCGAGTTTCATCTTATCTTATTGCTCAATGATTACATAAGAATTTTTATGTCCAGGAACTGCACCTTTCAAAAGGATTAAGTTTTTATCTGCTAAAACCTTTACCACTTCTAAATTTTGCACAGTCACTCTTTTTCCTCCAGTACGTCCAGCCATTCGCTGACCTTTCAATACTCTTGCAGGCGTTGATGCCATACCGATAGCTCCAGGAGCACGTTGACGGTTATGTTGACCATGCGTAGCATCTCCAACCCCTGCGAATCCATGTCTCTTCACAACTCCTTGGAAACCTTTTCCCTTAGAAGTTCCTGCAACATCAACATAGTCACCTGCTTCAAAAATATCAACTTTAAGAACATCTCCTAAGCTCGCTTCTAATTCAAAATCACGAAACTCCACTATTTTTTTCTTAGGAGCTACTCCTGAGTTTTTAAAATGTCCTTGTAATGGCTTACTGGTACTCTTTTCTTTCTTATCATCGAAAGCAAGTTGAACAGCATCGTAACCATCTGTGTCAACAGTTTTCACCTGTGTGACATAGCATGGACCAGCTTCAATGACAGTGCATTGAACTTGTGCTCCGTTTTCGTCGAAGTAACTGGTCATTCCGATTTTCTTTCCAATGAGGCCTTTCATGGTCTTATTATTATACTTTAATTTCTACATCAACACCACTTGGAAGCTCTAACTTCATCAACGCATCAATAGTTTTAGAAGTCGAACTATATATATCCAGCAATCGCTTATAAGTGCTTAACTGGAATTGTTCTCTAGAAGTCTTATTTACGTGTGGAGAACGCAATACAGTAAAGATCTTCTTTTTAGTTGGTAACGGAATAGGACCAGAAATAACTGCTCCTGTTGACCTTACCGTCTTTACAATCTTTTCAGCAGACTTATCCACTAAATTGTGATCGTATGATTTTAATTTGATTCTGATACGTTGTGTCATGATTGATTATGATTCTACGTTTACTTTTCCAGTTGCTTTAGCAATTACTTCTTCAGAAATCCCCTTTGGTGCAGGTGCATAATGAGAGAATTCCATAGATGAAGTAGCACGTCCAGAAGTAATAGTTCTTAAAGAGGTTACATAACCAAACATCTCTGAGAGAGGCACTTTGGCTTTGATTACTTGTGCATTTCCTTTCATATCCATTCCCTCCATAATTCCTCTTCTTCTATTCAAATCTGCCATTACATTACCACTATAATCATCCGGCGTTACAATTTCCAATTTCATAATTGGCTCCAAAATCTGTGGCTTTGCAGACACACATGCATGACGGAAAGCCATCTTAGCACATTGTTCGAAAGAGAATGCATCTGAATCAACAGGGTGGAAATTACCATCAAACAAACGAACTCTCAATGAAGGCATTTCATAACCTGCTAAAGGCCCAGTTGTCATTGCCAATTTAAATCCTTTCTCAACAGAAGGAATAAATTCACGAGGGATAGATCCCCCTTTGATTTCATCCAAGAATTGTAATCCTTCTTGTACTTCTCCTGTTTCGTCATCTGGCAATGCAGGCATTACTTCTACACTTATCTTTGCATACTTACCACGACCACCTGACTGCTTTTTATATTGCTCAACATGTGTAAATGGAGCAGAAATTGATTCTTTATAATTTACTTGTGGTGCACCTTGGTTACACTCTACCTTAAACTCTCTTCTCAAGCGATCCACAATAATTTCCAAGTGTAATTCCCCCATTCCACTAATTACAGTTTGACCTGTATCTTCATCGAATTTCACTTTAAAGGTAGGATCTTCCTCTGCTAACTTACTCAAACCATTTCCTAACTTCTCTAAGTCTTTCTGAGTTTTTGGCTCTACAGCCAAACTAATTACAGGATCAGGGAAAGTCATACTTTCAAGAACGATAGGAGCGTCTAAAGAAGTTAAAGTATCTCCTGTACGGATGTCTTTAAAACCAACACCTGCTCCTATATCACCTGCCTGAATTTGGTCAATTGGGTTTTGTTTATTAGAGTGCATCTGATAAATACGAGAGATACGCTCTTTTTTACCACTACGGTTATTCAAAATTTGCGTTCCTGCAGGAAGTGTTCCTGAATAAACACGGAAGAAACACAGACGACCTACATAAGGGTCAGTAGCAATTTTGAAGGCCAAAGCTGCAAAAGGCTCATTGGCATCTGGCTTTCTAATTTCAGCCTTATCTGTCTTTGGATTTACTCCTTCAATTGGAGGAACATCTAGCGGAGATGGCAAGAACGATACAACACCATCCAACATCGCCTGAACTCCTTTATTTTTGAAAGCAGAACCACAGAACATTGGAATGATTTTCAAATCACACACAGCCGCTCTAATTGCTGCTACAATTTCTTCTTTGGTAATAGAATCAGCATCTTCGAAGAATTTTTCCATGATATCGTCATCATAGTCAGCTACTGCTTCGATCATCTTTTCTCGATACTCAGCTACCTGATCAACCATATCTTCAGGAATAGGAATTACTTTGTATGTCATTCCCTTCGACTCGTCATCCCAAACGATTGCTTCATTGGTTATCAAATCAACAACTCCTTTGAAATCATCTTCAGCACCGATTGGTAACTGTAATGGAACTGGATTTGCACCTAGGATATCACGAACTTGGTCAACTACTTCTAAGAAATTAGCTCCAGTTCTATCCATTTTATTTACAAAACCAATACGTGGAACATGGTAACGGTTTGCTTGACGCCAAACTGTTTCAGATTGAGGTTCAACACCACCTACTGCACAAAAAAGTGCAACAACACCATCTAAGATTCTCAAAGAACGCTCTACCTCTACAGTAAAGTCAACGTGACCAGGAGTATCAATAATATTAACTTGATAATCCTCACCTTTAAAGTTCCAGTTGGTTTTAGTAGCAGCAGAAGTAATGGTAATACCTCTTTCTTGCTCTTGTTCCATCCAGTCCATCGTTGCTGCACCATCGTGCACTTCTCCGATTTTATGCGTAATACCTGTATAATAAAGTATTCGCTCAGTTGTGGTAGTTTTGCCTGCGTCGATATGCGCAGCAATACCAATGTTTCTTGTGTATTTTAGATCCCTTGCCATTGAAATAAGACTAATTACAGGTGACAAAATTGGCCCCCCATCAAATGAATAAAATTATACTCTAAAATGAGAAAATGCTTTATTGGCTTCTGCCATACGGTGCGTATCATCTTTTCGCTTTACAGCGGCACCTTCATTTTTAGAAGCCGCAATGACTTCTTGTGCTAATTTATTGGCCATTGATTTTCCATTACGCTTGCGAGCAAAGCCAATCATCCATTTCATACCGATAGAAATCTTACGATCTGGACGAATTTCAATTGGAATTTGGAAAGTTGCACCACCAATTCTACGACTCTTTACCTCTACACTTGGCATTACATTCTTTAATCCCTTCTTCCATACTTCATAACCATTATCACCCGTCATTCGCTCGATCTCACTCATCGCATCATAAAATACCTTAAAAGAGGTACTTTTCTTTCCATCCACCATCATCATATTCACAAAGCGAGTCACCATAGGATCTTGAAACTTCGTATCCGGTGCTAATGGTCGTTTTTTGGCTCTAGACTTACGCATGTCTTAATAAAAAATTAATGATTTATTTTATTTTTTTGGTCTCTTCGTTCCATACTTCGATCTCCCCTGCATTCTATTTTCCACTCCTGCGGTATCCAATGTACCTCTCACAATTGTGTATCTCACACCTGGCAAATCCTTTACACGACCACCACGAATCAATACAATTGAGTGCTCTTGCAAGTTGTGCCCTTCTCCAGGAATATAGGCAATCACCTCAACTCCATTTGTCAAGCGTACTTTCGCAACTTTCCTTAGTGCCGAATTTGGCTTCTTAGGCGTAGTTGTATACACTCTCGTACAAACCCCTCTTCGTTGCGGACAACGATCCAATGCTCTTGATTTTGAGACTGATTTTTGTAAAACTCGTCCTTTGCGGACTAATTGCTGAATAGTAGGCATTTTGTCTCTCCTTTGATTTTTTAGATTTGCAAAGATAGAAAATTGACGTTAGAATAACTAACGCACAGGTTATTTAATTAAATAAATATAATAGATGTAAATTACCTGTGTTGCTTATCGCTACAAGATTCCAGATTTTCAGGTATATATAGTATATGGAAATCACATCTGACGTGAAAAGCGAGTGCAAAGATATGAATAAAAAAATGAAATAGCAAATGGACTTGTAAGAAGTTGGAAAAAAACTTAATTCATCATCATCCCCATATATAAACACTCTTAAACGAATCGATTCTTTGTAACTCTATTTCCTCATTATTCAATAATATCTATACTATTTTTTTTTTAGATGGGCGTGCCCTATATAGTAAAAAGCGCAATAATCGTTTCACGATTACTGCGCTTTTTACTATATAGGTCGGGCTTTCCGCTATTATGTGGCTATTCGGCAACTGTTCAGCATAGTCGGCACTTGTCTTCGCTCATTCCGCTCAGCCTGCGTCCCTCTTTGCTTCACTAGCTCCCTCATAACGCCCCATACCGCTTCTATCCCTCACGCGGAAAACGATGAAACGATTAAACGTCCGACGAAAAGACTCTTGGGTTTGAAGTCAAGTGCCTCTACCTCTCTTCTAAGGAGGTGATTTTGAGGATGGGCTACATGAGTGAAGCGTTACGCTATATTTGCTATTGCTTCAAGGCTATTTGTTGGCGATTGAATAGGCGGGTGATATATTTACCTATAATATCAAATTCTAAATTAACAATTGTCCCTTTTTGATAGGAATGAAAAACAGTATGTTCGTGGGTATAAGGAATAATGGCTACTGAAAAAGCCCCATCATGTGCTTCTACTACGGTTAAGCTTGTTCCATCAATAGTAATGGAGCCTTTTTCTACTAAGACATGTTCTTTTTGTTCAAAAGAAAAATGGTAATACCAACTTCCATCTTGCTCTTCTACTCGCTCACAAATACCCGTTTGATCGACATGTCCTTGTACAAAATGCCCATCTACTCGATCATTTGCCTTCATACAACGTTCCAAATTTACTACACTCCCCTGTTTCAATTGCCCCAAACTAGAGCGGATCAAGGTTTCTTCAATGGCTGTAACGACGTGGGTATCTCCTGTTTGGGCAACCACTGTTAAACAAACGCCATTATGCGCTATGCTTTGGTCTATTTTTAACTCGTTTGAAATGCTAGAGGCAATTGTAAAATGGATATTGGTGCCTTCTTTCTCTATTTGCTGTATTGTGCCTAGTGTTTCGATTATTCCTGTAAACATAAAATTACTTTTTTATAGCCAATGACATTCTATCAGCTAGGGCAAGCACAAGGCCTTGCCCCTACAATCATCTAATAATATAAATATACCCATTCAAGGTTTCACCCACTACGACAAAACCATCAATGGTTTGTTCAAGCACATCACAAACATAGTAGTAAGTCCCTTCTGCTAGGGGTTCTCCAGATTGCTGATCAGTACCATCCCAATTGATTAGTGGATCATCTGTTTCGAATACTAATTCTCCCCATCGGTTGAACACCTTCATATCAACGCTACTTACAAAAGAAGCCTTACGAGGCACAAATAAATCATTTTGATTATCTCCATTCGGTGTAAACGTATTAGGCAACTCATAGGTAAGACAATTTTCTTTACACACAATATTGCTCAGAATACTCTCATTCTGGAATGAATCAATAGCACTCACTTGGTAGCAACCCGCTAGTGTACCTTCTAATGCATGAGAAAAAGTGGTATTAACAGCCCCATCGACATTTCCAATTAAGGTAAGGGCATCATCATCATTGGTAGAATAGTACACATTATAGCCTATTACGTCATCTGCACAAGTCTCATTGGGGTTATTCCATCTCAGTTCATTATTAAAACTTCCCGTTGGATCAACTCCCTGATCACAAGCATTTTGAACGCTTAAACTAGGCTCACAAGGTGGAATCGTATCAATCGGCGTTCCACAATTTATTTGTGATAAATTAATTAGTGGATCAGGTAAGCCATTAGAGGAGTAGGTTCCGACTGCTTTGATATAATAACAATAGGACTGTCCATTTGCTAAACCTGTATCTCGATATGTTGTTTCATCTACTACTGTAGAAATGGAATCGAATGTACCTTGTTGATTTTGGCGATAAATATCATAGGAGAGATTGAGCCAGGGAACCGAAAAATCCCAACTGAGATTTAGCGCGTTATCTGCCTCTGTAACACTCAAAAACACAGACGAAGCGGTAGCTGTTTCATCAATTAGTTCGCCCTCTGAATAAAAAGCGATTTTATAACTATAAGGTAAATCCTGTGTATTTATAGCGTTAACCTGATCGACATAGTTCGTATCATTAGCTTCAAAAAAAGACGTATAATCCCATGCTGTTACCAATTCAAAGTTAGCACCTCCTATTCCGTCTGTTCGGTATAGTTCGTACCGATAAGGTGGTGGATTTAGCACTGTATCTAATGCTTCTGCTACTGGCTTAGACCATGCTACATAGATTGATCCATTATTTAAAGCAGTTGACTCAATGCTTACATTGGTGATAATGGGAGAATCTTTTGGAAGTTCTACACAGGTATTTAAAGAAGCGACACTTGAGGACACATTCAGTGGTGTTCCTCCACCAGTGAAGGCATCAGCAAACTCGGCTACTACTCGATAGGAATACACAATACCTTCTGAAGCTTGATCGTCTACAAAAGTATTTTCCATAATTCCATCGGCAATTTTCACATAGGAGGTTCCCTCTAAGCCCAATTGACAAATATCTAAATCGAGGCTATCACACCCAATGCTTCGCCAAATGGCATAACCCATAAACTTTTCACTATCCTGACAAGGATAGTCCTCATTTATATTCCAACTAAGCGAAATATCCCCTTCTACAATTTCTGCCCTTAATTCTTTGGGAGGTGGTGGAGCGATGGTAATTTGCCATGTTTCCAAATCCGCTAGCGGTAAGGGTCCACGATTAGGGGCTGTTGTTTTTACAAAGTCATCTTCTGCCTTTATTACTACCGTATATTCTTCACTATAAATATGGCTACAGTTAGTTGCCCAAGTAAATACGGAACGAACGGTATCTCTTGCTATTTGTATCGGAAACTCAGCAGGTTCATCTGTCACTTCCAACGGCCCTCCAAAAGCACTAATGGTAACAGATTGTCCTATATCAGGATCGGAAGCAATTGCCTCAATAATAAGTGTATCGCCTACTGTAATACAAGTATCTATTAATGCTTCTACAATAGGCGGTTCATTATCAACATCTTCTACGATAATTTGCATATCTCGAACTACATTTCCAATCTCTAGACCATTTCGAAACTCTGTAATCAAAAAAGCAATATTATAAATACCTGGTGTTTGTGGTGTCTCCCAAGTAAACTCGCCTGTAGCAGGATCGAGAAAAATATCATTTTCTGGACCTGCCGGAAATGCATCGGGCAACGCGAAGAAAGGAACATCCGTATTACGATCTGCTCTTGGAGGAATCAATTTAAAATGGAGACTATCACCATCTGGATCGAAGGCATTAGGGTTGTGAATAAAGGTTGAACCCACATTTCCATAATCAATTGGTGGTTGGAATAGTACGGGAGAGCTATTAATTCCTAGGAATTGTGGACTTCGAACTCTTACCGTCGCATCTATATAAAAGGGGACATCTACTGAATTACTAAAATTGATAATTTCGGCAATTCGGTTGGGGTCTTGCATTGATACCAAATAATCGAAGGGAGCAGCGTAGGAGTGATAAATTTCGTAGATATTTAGCTTAATATTTGTACCAGGGATGGGTACTCCTTGTGGGGGCGTGCCACTTCCATTGACACGTGGAGCTGCTTGAATATCTGTTCCATCACCAAAGTCTACATCTAGACTATCGCGATCGGCAGCATCACTTTCACCACCTGTTTTGGTGTATGTTGTAATAAGAAACTTGTATCGGTAAGGATCGCCAGGAAGTGGTTCACTGACATAGGAAATCTCTCCAGCTCGATTGTGGGTAGCCCAAACAGTAAGACTAGAGAGGATACTTAGAAGCAATAAGGATAAAAATAAAAATCGTTTCATTAATTAGCAACGATTAAATATGAGATGCTATTGTATGAAG
>JAHDHP010000294.1 GCA_020631245.1 Bacteroidota bacterium
ATCAAGTAAACACCAAGTCATCTCATATTCTTTACATTTCCTACGATGGAATGACAGACCCACTCGGACAATCACAAGTGATTCCCTATCTCATAGGTTTATGTGAGGCAGGATATAGCTTTAGTTTGCTTAGTTGTGAAAAAGCAGATCGTTTTCAAAAAAATGAACTACTCATTCGCAATTTATTAGCACCCCATCCCATCGAATGGTATCCAATTCCCTATACACCCTCTCCACCAATCCTCGCCAAATATTGGGATCTTTACCAGCTCAAAAAAACAGCCATTCAAATTTATCAGGAACGTCCTTACCTAATGACACACTGCCGCAGCTATGTACCAACCGATATAGGCCTACAACTCAAAAAAAAATATCAGACAAAACTATTCTTCGATATGCGTGGCTTCTGGGTCGATGAACGAGTCGATGGAGGATTGTGGAATCTTAATAACCCCATTTACAAAATAGCCTACTGGCGATACAAGCAAAAAGAAGCACAATACCTACAACAGGCCGATATGACCATCAGTCTGACCCATGCAGGTATTCGAGAAATGAAAACATGGGAAAGTTATCGAGAAGGGCAGCGCATCGAAATGATTCAATGTAGTACCGACTTCGACTTATTTCAATTGCATACCACCGCTAAAAAAGAAGCTGCTCGTCAACAATTAGGATTACCAAAAGATTCGCTCGTCTTGGCCTATTTAGGCAATATAGGTACTTGGTATATGCTCGACGAAATGCTCCAGTTTTTCAAGCAAACCAAACAAACCTATCCCGATGCTCGCTTTTTATTTCTGACCCACGAAAAAGCAGAAACCATTTATGAAAAGTTAGAGGAGTACCAATTAAATAGCGATGATTTTGTCATTACCTTTGCTCCTCGACAAGACGTCAGTAAGCTAATGGCAGCAGCCGACATCGGACTCTTTTTTATAACACCAGCTTTTTCTAAAATATCGAGTTCCCCTACAAAACTGGGAGAGTTACTCGCTATGGGAATGCCTGTAATATGCAATGCAGGAGTAGGAGATGTACTCGACATTGTAAATGAAACGAATAGTGGTGTCGCACTAGAAAAATTCGATGAAACCAGCTTCCAAAAAGCCATCAATCAAATTCCTGACTTACTCAACAAAGACGGAACAGCCATTCGAGAGAAAGCCATCGAAAATTATAGCCTCCAAAAAGCCATAGGAAGATATGTGGAGTTATACAATGAAGTTTTAAATTGACCATGAAAAAGAAACGAATACTTATCATCTGCCCGCACCCCGAAGAGGTCGCACCAGGGCAACGCCTCAAATACGAGCAGTATTTTCCCTTCTTTCGAGAAGCAGGATACGAGGTAGTCGTTTCGCCATTCATGACCCAACGCTTCTGGGACATCGTTTACAAACCAGGTCGCACCCTCGAAAAAGTAGCATGGACACTATTCGGTTATCTACGAAGAGTCAAAGACCTATTTCGACTCCCATTTTACGATTGCATCTACATCTTTTTATGGGTAACACCCTTTGGCCCACCCATTTTTGAGCGACTCTATACCACCGCCAATAAAAAGATGCTTTATGACATCGACGATATGGTATTTCTTCGACACAGTAGCAAAGCCAATCGCTTTATCGAATCCGTCAAAGGACGAGGTAAGCCTATTTACCTCATGAAAAAAGCAAGACATGTGATCGTTTGTACGCCCCGACTCGATAAATTTGTACAACAATACAATTCAAATACGACCGACATTTCATCGACCATCAATACCGATACCTATCAGGTAGTCAATCCCTACAACAACGATCAACTACCCACACTCGGTTGGAGTGGGAGTCATAGCACTTCCCCCTATTTACACCTATTGCGTGAAGTGCTACTGAAGCTACAAGAAACTCATCCCTTTCAATTGCTAGTCATGGGCGATCCCAACTTTCACATGGAAGGTATCCAATACCAAAAAGCTATTGCTTGGTCGGAAGCTGCCGAAATTCCAACCTTACAACAATTCGATATAGGTTTATATCCTTTGCCGAATGAAGAGTGGGTACTCGGCAAAAGTGGCTTGAAAGCCCTACAATACATGGCAGTAGGGGTGCCACCTGTAGCCACAGCTATCGGTGCTAATTTTCGAGTCATCGAAAACGAAGTCTCAGGTTTTTTGGTTAATAATCAAGAAGAGTGGCTAACGGCTCTAAAAAAACTAATAGAAAACCCTAATTTGCGCCAACAAATGGGAACCGCCTCCCGCAAACGTGTCGAAGATTATTACTCCTTATATGCCAATCAATCGGCTTATTTAAAGGCGATTGAAGAGGTAATAATGTAGTTGTTGGGCGTGCCCCCATTGCGTATATTTTTTTCGCCCGTTTATGCGTCCACGCATGCACTAATGGCGAAAAAAATATACGCAATGGGGTCGGGCTATCCGCTTGTAGTTGTCTCACACCCACTAGTTCAGCATAGTCCTAGCAGTGTCTTCCGCTGTCAGCCCTGCTAGTCCTTGCTTCACAAAGTGGCTGTTTCGCCAAGCTACCACTATTATCCCTCACGCGAGACAATGACTGGATGATTGAATGACAGCATGATTGGATAGGCGTTACGCACTTATTCTAATAAGTAAAGATAAATAAATAAGTAGGGCCATAATGTGACACTAGCTTGTTGCTAGACAAGGCGTGAAACGTAGGCGATGCAGCGCATCGGCGAGGCTTTACAACACAGTATAGTGACAAGATAGTCAGCATAATGGCCTTAGTTATTTATTTTTCTTTACTAAGTAAACTATCTGTCCCAAAGGGACATTGGCACTAACTTAGGGCATCGCCCCAAGTGATTAAATTAAATCCGAAACGTCCATGTCCTGAAAGGACAAAGGCACTAAGACGAAAGAACAACGAGCGATTTACTTCCTACGTTCAACCGTAAATCGTCGGACGTTCAACCGTCAAATCGCACAACCGTTCAACCGTAAAACACTTATTATGAAGTTCTCCCAATATCCCTATAAACGCCCCGATTTTATTAAAGCCATTGCCCAAGTAAAGCAATGGAAAACCCAGTTTGTAGCTGCTACCAGCAGCGAAGAACAAGTGCAAATTATCAAGCAGCATTTACAATTGGAAGGGCAAGTTGACATGGCGCGATCACTAGCAGGTGTTCGCTCTGATTTGAATGCAAAAGATACCTTTTATCAAGAGGAAGTACAGTTCTTAGATCAGCAAATGCCTATTTTTAAGAATGAAGTCAATAATTTAGAATGTCAGATCGTACAATCAAGCTATCGGAAAGAACTAGAAAAGGAATTTGGTAAACAGTTCTTTACTATTCTAGATCAAAGTACACAAACGATCAATAAAAAAACCATTTCGATAGATCAGGAACTAGGGAAGTTAACGAATACCTATATGGAGGGCTATTCACAAAGTATGATTTCATATGAAGGGAAAAAGTTACCAATGGGAGCATTATTCCCTTTTATGACGGACAAAGACCGAGCAGTTCGGATCAAGGCAAAAGATGCCTATACTCAATTTTCAGAAAGTGTGTTTGAAAAAAATGCAGATCTCTTTGGGCAGTTGGTACAAAAGCGACATGAGAAAGCCCAAGCACTGGGCTATGAAAACTATATTCCTTTACGTTATTTGGAATTAAGTAGAAGTGATTATACCCAAAAACAAGTAGAACAGTTTCGAAAGCATATAAAAACCTATTTTATACCCATTGCGCTAGAACTAAGAGAAAGAAGAAGAAAACATTTTGGGGTGGACTTTTTAGACTTCTATGATTCAGGACTTAAATTTAAAGATGGTAACCCCAAACCTAAAGGAAGCATACAGGAGTTATTGGTAAAAGCGGGTCAAATGTTTAAGGAACTGTCAAGTGAAACCGATCACTTTTTTCAAAGCATGGTCACCAATGAACTCATGGATGTCGAAACAAGAGAAGGGAAATACCCAGGAGGATATAATGGGCTTGTTTCTGTGGATGGAGCCTCCTTTATTTTGGCTAATTTTAATGGTACAAGTAGCGATATTCAAGTTTTAACACATGAGGTGGGACATGCTTTACAAACAAATTTAAGTAAGGAAGTAGCGAAAAAAACATACTATTACTATTTTCCTACTACCGACATTGCAGAAATTCATTCGACGGCAATGGAATTATTTACATTGTCCTGGCAAGAACTCTTTTTCGAAGAGAAGGCAGATAAGTTTAGATTTGCAAAAATTTCGGGACAAATCTTTAATCTACTTGATTTTTGTACAGGCGACGAATTTCAACAATTTGTTTACGAGCATCCACATTGTTCTACAGAAGAACGTTCTACTAAATACGCTCAAATCGAAAAATCATATTACCCATATTTAACAAAGGAGTACTATCATAATCAAGGATATTATATAAAAGGTAAGTCGTGGGTAGGTGTACCCCATTTTATAACCATGCCTTTCTATTATATTGATTATGGCTTGGCAAGTATCTGCGCCCTCCAATTATGGCAACGCTCCCAAACCGACTTTAAAGGGGCTTGGAAGGACTATGTCAATTTGTGTAAGGCAGGTGGAAGCCGATCCTATTTTGAATTACTAGAAATAGCCAATCTTCAATCGCCTTTCGAGGAAGAAACCATTGCCAGTGTAGCGGGATTTGTGAAAGAGTGGTTAGATGATGACAGGATGATTGCATGACTGGGTGATTTAGCGTAACGCTATCCAGTCATGCAATCATCCAATCACCCAGTCATGGAGCCGCGTAAGGGATAGGAGTGGTAGCTTGGCGAAACAGCCGCCTTTATGAGCCTTTTGCTGGCAGGGCTGACAGCGGAAGACACTGCCAGCAATGTAGGCGAATAGGCGGATGTGAGACAACTACAAACGGATAGCCCGACCCCTTTTCTCCATAGCAAGGGGTTTAAACCCCTTGCTATGGAGAAAGGGGGATACGCCCAAAAAATAATTAATTTGTATAATGGCTCGATACTTTTTAGAAATAGCCTATAACGGAAAAAACTACTGCGGTTGGCAAGTACAACCGAATAAAGTGACGGTGCAATCGACCCTCGAAGAAGCCGTCAACACCCTACTCAGCACCTCCCTACGCATTACAGGTTGCGGGCGAACCGATTCGGGCGTACATGCCAGCCAGTTTTTTGCCCATTTTGAAGTAGACAAAGCACTACCCGATCAATTTGCCCACCGCATTAATAAAATGCTCCCCAAAGACATTGACCTCAAACGCCTCATTACCGACCTACCAGCAGAGGCACATGCCCGTTTTGATGCGACTTATCGCGCCTACGACTATTATATGCACTTCGAAAAAGATCCGTTTAATTACGAATTGAGTTGCTTTTTTCCCTGGTTGCCTTTAGATCGGGAAGCGATGCACGAAGCAGCGGCCATGTTGTTAGAATATGGTGATTTTCCAATGCTTTGTAAAACGGGAGGCAGTTCAAAAACAACGCTTTGTACGATGTTTGAGTCGCAAATTTTCTTTGATGAGGCAGCTAAAAGCCTGCGTTATCGAGTGGCAGCCAATCGCTTTTTACGAGGTATGGTACGGCGTATTATGGGACTATTGGTGATGGTGGGAAAAGGAAAGATTTCAGTGGAACAGATGCGCGAAGTGATGGATACAAAAGGAAGCTTTTCGTATAATTTGTCAGTGCCCGCGCATGGGCTTTATTTGAGTGAGGTGAGGTATCCTTATATTTA
>JAHDHP010000295.1 GCA_020631245.1 Bacteroidota bacterium
GTCAGCTTGGCAAAACCTAACAGCTTGATTGGCAAAAATGGGGGCACGCCCAACAGCCATTTACCTTAAGAAAATGAAAGATAAAAGTAAAGTAAAAAAATAAAATTCGTTCTAACGAGTAAAAAAGCGTAATTTTGCACTCGATATGGATAATATTAGAAATTTTTGCATAATAGCGCATATTGATCACGGTAAGAGTACCTTGGCCGATCGTATGCTAGAGACAACCAGTACCGTTAATGAGCGGAAAATGCAGGATCAACTGCTAGATAATATGGATTTGGAGCGGGAGCGAGGAATTACGATTAAGAGTCATGCCATTCAGATGGATTATGTGAAGGATAAAACGCCTTATGTGTTTAACCTCATTGATACACCTGGTCACGTAGATTTCTCTTATGAGGTGTCTCGATCTATTGCGGCTTGTGAAGGAGCCTTATTGTTGGTTGATGCGACACAAGGAATTCAGGCTCAGACGATTTCGAACTTATATCTGGCAATTGAACATGATTTGGAGATTATTCCAATCATTAATAAAATTGATATGGATGGGGCGATGATCGAAGAGGTGGCAGATCAAATTATTGATTTGATTGGTTGTGATAGAGAGGAGATACTAGAAGCCAGTGGGAAAACAGGTATTGGTGTTCCTGCCATTTTGGATCGTATCGTAGAGGTGATTCCTGCACCAACAGGTGATCCTGATGCACCTTTACAAGCCTTGATCTTTGATTCGATGTACAACTCTTATCGAGGTGTTATTGCTTATTTCCGTATTATGAACGGAACTGTAAATAAAGGTGATAAGGTAAAGTTTGTGAGTACAGAAGATGCATATGGGGCGGATGAAATTGGTATTTTAAGGTATGATATGGAGCCTAAAGAAAGCCTTTCGGCAGGGAATGTGGGCTATATTGTAACTGGTATTAAGGATTCGAAGGAGATTAAAGTAGGAGATACGATTACCCATTTTAAAAATCCTTGTGAGGCTGGTATTGAAGGATTTGAGGACGTAAAACCGATGGTATTCGCTGGTATTTATCCGATGGATACGGATGATTACGAAGACTTGAGAGATTCTTTGGAGAAGCTACAGTTGAATGATGCTTCATTGGTGTTTGAGCCTGAAACATCACTCGCGCTAGGGTTTGGATTTAGATGTGGTTTCTTAGGAATGTTACACCTTGAAATAGTACAGGAGCGATTGGATCGAGAGTTTGAAATGCCTGTGATTACTACGGTGCCTAACGTGTCTTATTATGCGTATACTAATAGAAATGAAAAGGTGTTGGTGAATAACCCTTCTGACTTACCTGATGGTGCTAACCTCAACTATGTAGAAGAGCCTTATATTGATGCACAAATTATTTCGAAGCCTGAATATATTGGTAAGATCATGTCTTTGTGTATTGATCGACGAGGAATTTTGAAAAACCAAGTCTATTTGTCGGAAACACGAGTGGAATTGAGTTTTGAATTACCTTTGGCAGAAATCGTTTTTGATTTTTATGATAAACTAAAATCCCTTTCGAAAGGATATGCTTCGTTTGATTATCAAATGAGCGACTATCGCCAATCGGATTTGGTGAAGTTGGATTTGCTTTTGAATGGTGAAAAAGTGGATGCCCTTTCCGCATTGATTCACCGCAATAAAGCCTATTATTTTGGTCGTAAGTTGTGCGAGAAATTGAAAGATTTATTACCACGTCAGCAGTTTGTTATTGCCATTCAAGCAGCGATTGGTGCAAAGGTGATTGCTCGTGAAACAATTCGTGCCATGCGTAAGGATGTTACAGCCAAATGTTATGGAGGTGATATTACTCGTAAGCGTAAACTACTGGAAAAGCAGAAGAAAGGTAAAAAACGAATGCGTCAGGTAGGTTCAGTTGAAGTGCCGCAAAAAGCATTTTTAGCCGTATTGAAGCTGAATGATTAGCATTTGTAAGGATTATTTTAATTGCTTAAGAAAAAGGGCTGTCTACAAAAATAGACAGCCCTTTTTAGTTTGTCTATTATTAAGCACAGTGCTTTGTGGGTACAGGATGTTATCTTTGTTAGGAGTTTATTCAAAAATTAGTGACAAAAAATAAACAATTATATGTTTTTAGGTCAAAATAAAGTAAATAACGAATTGTTCCCGACACTTGGCGGTTTATAGCATCGTTTTTGCCTAAATATTGGCATAAGAACACATGATACATTCCAAAGATAATTTAGGTTATACAATTTTTGGGAACACAATATTTTAGCTTTTCATGATTACCGCTTGGGAAAACGTTTTGCGTTTTTCCAAAGCGGTTTTCGTATTTTATGCCATTCATTTACTAATTTCGCGGTGCCTCTAAAAATAATACGTAAAATCTCAACTGCTATGCAATTATTAAATGGAAAAGAGCTATCACGCATCCTAAAAGGCGAAATAAAAACGAAAGTGGACAAAATGGTAGAAAATGGGGCGCGTGCTCCACATTTAGCTGCTATTTTGGTTGGTTCAAATGGTGCTAGTGAAACCTATGTCAACCACAAAGTCAAAATGTGCCAAGAAGTAGGTTTTGAATCTACCTTGTTGAGAATGCCTGAAACAGTAAGCGAAAAGGAATTAATAGAACAGATTGAGCGGTTTAATAAGGCTGATTTTATTGATGGCTTTATTGTACAACTTCCCCTGCCACGTCATATAAATGCCGATCGCATACTACATGCCATCGACCATCGTAAAGATGTGGATGGTTTTCACCCCGTCAATATTGGACGAATGGCACTCAACCAAGCTTGTTATTTACCCGCTACTCCCTATGGTATCATGCAATTACTCGAATTGTATAATGTAGATACAAGTGGGAAGCATTGTGTCGTAGTAGGGCGTAGCAATATTGTAGGTACTCCGATGAGTATCTTATTATCACGAAATTCCTCTCCTGGTAATTGTACCGTTACCCTTTGTCATAGCCGTACCCAAAATATTGAAAAATTTACGCGTGAAGCCGATATTTTGATTGTCGCATTAGGGAAACCCAATTTCATTCGAGCTAATATGGTGAAAGAGGGAGTAGTAATTATTGATGTTGGAATTACCCGTGTACCAGATAGTACTCGAAAATGGGGATACCGTTTGGCGGGGGATGTCGATTTTGAAGGAGTGAGTCCCAAATGTAGCTTTATTACGCCCGTTCCTGGAGGAGTAGGACCCATGACTGTCGTATCTCTTTTACTAAACACCCTAAAAGCTGCCAACAAAGAGATTTATTGATTGGAATTAAAATGCAAAGCCAGCCACACACAAGCTGGCTCTTTACTTGTATAAATCACCCGATGCTTACGATGAGCAGGAATCAATAAATGATCTCCTGCTTGCAATTGAATTTGCTCTCCTTCTAAGTTGTCCATCAAAAGGGTAGCTTCTCCTTGTAATAAGACCACCCATTCCGCCTTGTCTTGATCGTACCATTCACCACTTGGTGTAATTTGTCCTGTCGAAATAATTCGTTCTAATAAAAAATCGCCATTTTGCAGAATTGCCTCAAAGATTTCTGCATCTTTGGCACTGGAAGGAAGTTGAAATAAATTGCTCTTTTTCATAGTGTCTTATTATATGGGTTAAAATAAGTAGTCGAAGACTACCTCTTTTAAATCTAATTAACCTCTATAGCTCTTTAATGAAAACTCTTAAATGTTCTTTCGTATCTTTTATGGTTCAAAAAAACCTGACCCCTGAATCCTGTCTCCTGACCCCTAAAATTTGAAACCTAGTAAAATGCCACACCTCAATATAGAAATAAAAGCCCATTGTAAAAACCCTGAAGCAGTACGTCAACTATTACGCGATAGAAATGCCGATTTCAAAGGAACTGACCACCAAATCGACACCTATTTCCAAGTAGCACAAGGACGTCTAAAACTACGAGCAGGTAATATCGAAAACTCATTAATCTACTATGAAAGATCCGATACAGCCACTCCCAAAGCCTCTCATGTAAATTTAGCCCTTTTAAACGGTAAAGAAGGTGTAAAAGAAGTGCTGGATGCTGCCTTAGGCACAAAAGTAGTGGTAGATAAGCATAGAGAAATCTATTTTATCGACAATGTAAAATTCCATGTAGATCAAGTTGAAAACTTAGGTAGCTTTGTCGAAATTGAAGCCATTGATGTGGATGGGAATATTGGCGAACCCAAATTACAAGAACAATGTGCCAATTATATGAAGTTGCTCGGCATTCAAGACAAAGATTTAATTCATTGTTCCTATAGCGACCTCCTGTCGTAGAGACGTTGCGTGCAACGTCTTAGGATAACATCCTAAAACAAACAAAAATGGAATTAACGACCGAACAAACCAACGTGATTAGCATCGAAAACATCATCAAAGCGAGCTATCGGCTCAATGGAATCGTAGAAGAAACCCCTGTTCAAAGGAGTCTTACCTTATCCGATAAATACGAAGCAAGTGTTTTTCTAAAGCGGGAAGATCTGCAAGTAGTTCGTTCCTATAAAATTAGAGGAGCTTATAACCTCATTTCTCAACTCAACGACGAACAGCGCAAAAAAGGAGTCGTTTGTGCAAGTGCAGGCAATCACGCACAAGGCTTTGCCTACTCTTGTCGATTACTAGGTATTCAAGGTGAAATATACATGCCCTCCACCACGCCCTCTCAAAAAATTGAACAAGTACAACGACTCGGCAAAGGGATGGTAAAAGTCATTTTGACAGGTGATACCTTCGATGCCGCCTATGCCGAAGCACTTGCCTATTGCAAAAAAACAGGCAAAACACAAGTTCCTCCTTTCGATCATCCGCGTATCATTGAAGGACAAGGCACAGTAGGCGTTGAAATGCTCAACCAAGTCAATGGATCTATTGATTATCTCTTTGTGCCCATTGGAGGAGGAGGTTTGAGTGCAGGAATTGGTTCTTACTTCCAAAAAATGAGTCCCAACACGGTTATTATTGGGGTTGAACCACAAGGCGCACCCGCCATGAAAACAGCCATCGAAAAAGGAGCTATCGAAACATTAGAAAAGATAGATACTTTTGTAGATGGAGCAGCCGTAAAGCGAGTAGGGGAGTACACCTATCCCATTTGTCGAGACAGCCTACGAGAAGTTTGTCTAGTACCCGAAGGAATGGTTTGTAGTGTCATCCTCCAAATGTATAATCGTGATGCAATCGTATTGGAACCCGCTGGAGCCTTATCCATCGCCGCCATGCATTTTTATCAAGAAGAAATCAAAGGAAAAAATGTGGTTTGCATTGTCAGTGGTGGGAATAATGACATCGAACGAATGCCCGAAATCAAAGAACGTTCGCTCATGTATGAGGGCTTAAAACACTATTTCATCATCAATTTTCCTCAACGTGCAGGTGCCCTCCGCGAATTCCTCAAGGAAGTACTCGGCCCCAATGACGATATCACCTACTTCGAATACACCAAAAAAACGGCTAAAACAAATGGCCCCGCACTCGTAGGCATTGAGCTAAAAGACAAAAACGACTATCCTGCCCTCATTAAGCGACTCAAAAAGAAAGGCTACGATTTTTCCTGCCTCAATGATGATCCGATTTTATTGAATTTTTTAGTTTAATTTGTTGGGCGTGCCCTGTTTTTGCCTCGCCCGTTCATGCATGCGTCCACGCATGAACAGGTAGGAGGCAAAAACAGGTCGGGCTTTCGGCTAATAGTTGGTTCACACCCACTTGTTCAGCATAGTCCTAGC
>JAHDHP010000296.1 GCA_020631245.1 Bacteroidota bacterium
TAATAGATAAAATGCTATTGTTTACTCCTTTTGTTGAATTTAAGTAGCTGTTTTTAAACAAAGTCGTACCTATTCTCTTTTGACACAACCTCTTTCTAGTTCAGTTTTCATTTACCCGTCAGCTTATTCTTCCAAATAAAATGCCTGTTAATCATGCGTTTATTTCCTTTTATCATCCTATTCATACTATCTATTTTATTGGGATGCAATGTTACCAAAGATACTGAAGAACTTGAAGAAGTGAACAGGTTGGTTGCTCCAGCACCTGATCCTGCTACACAACGATTAAGCTATGACCAGATAAAGGATTTACCTACTGAAGAACAGTGGAAACATTTATCGCCTAAACGTAGGAATTACTTGCGTCAACATCCTGATTTATATCCGAAGTTTAAATCGCTAATTGCTGCTAATCCAACGATGGAAGAAGTAAGTAACCCTCCTAGTTTGCCCAATAACATTAATCAATCTTCTACTCGAAATGCAGATCCGTCCTACGTTCCTCCTGAGCAACGTACTCCTGCCCAATGGTGGGCAACCTTTTCTGAAAAGCGTAAGGCATATATGCGCGAACATGCTGACGAATACCCAGACTTCAAAGAATTTTTGAAGGAAGAGTAATCAAATGATTAGTGTCATTCCATTTTTAGTTAAAATAATACACCTCTCTTTCTATATAAACGAAAATTATGATCAATCAACTATCTCTTTCTACTTGCTTTTCTTTCTTGATAGGGATATTACTCCTTTCAACTAATAGTCAGGCCTGTGATTCTTACGACTCTGCCTTTCCCCCTCCCTATCCAGAATCGTATCCTTGTATGGAGGAAATTTTGGATAACTATTCCTTTTGTTGCAATGAGGAGTTTGATTTGTTTTGCATTACTAAGCTCAAAGAGTATTGTGATGAAAATGGGAATGCGCCAGCAGGTCATAACCCTGATGGAGATCCCGAAAATGATTGCTGGTTTGACCAATGTACCATTAGTGGAGCAAGAAGCCAGGCAATGCCACATTGTCCTGACTTATGTCCTGCATACGAAACATCTTACCCACCACCTGGTCCCAATCCTCCTTCTTCTATTAATGGGGTTATTTTTGAGATTGTTTGGTATGATGGCTTTTGTTGTCAAGATGAGTGGGATGAGTTGTGTTATTCTTTATTAGATAGCTTAGTCATTTCTCCTTTTTTATGTAATGACGAAGATGACTCTACTGCGGATGGTTGTCATCCATCCTTAGGTTGTACGCATACACCAATATCTAGTACTTCTTCTGTACAATTAAAACTACGGGCTATTTTAGAAGGCCCTTATGATTATGCGTCGGATAAGATGAGTACCGAGCTACGTACTAAGGGTTTATTACCCCTTAACCAGCCTTTTAATGAAGCTCCCTGGAATTATAGTGGTACAGAAAGTGTGGGTTCTATGAGTGATTTCCCTGAAAATATGGTGGACTGGGTATTGGTAGAAGTGCGTGAAGCGGTAGATCGCGGACAAACAATTAGTCAAGCAGCGGCTCTTTTGTTGGATGATGGTACAATTGTCAATTATGATGGTAGTATCGCGGATGCAATGACCGTTACTGGTATTGGAGCAAATAGCAATTATAATATTGTCATTTCATCTCGCAACCACTTGGATATTATTACCCCTGTACCTGTCTTTTTATCTAACTTGGAAGTCTATGACTTCTCTAATGATTTAGCCCAAGCTTTATCGACAGGTAATGATCCTTCAATGGCAGATATACAAGATTATAATTATGCTTTATATGCTGGAGATATGGATGGTGATGGTTCTTTAATTAGCCTTGATTATAGTGATTATTATTTAGTAGAATCTGCTTCGGTAAGTGGTTATTATCGTTCTGATTTGAATATGGATGGACAGGTAACAGTTGCAGATTTTAATTTATATCAACCTAATGCAGGTATTTTAGGAGCCTCTTTTATCTCTCGTTAAATTAAAGTACACTGTAAATTGCTGGTTCAATACTAATCATAAAACATCCAAGAAACCCCAAATTTAAAGGCTCGGTCATTGGCGGGATAATCAGGAGCAAGATAATATCCTTTTTGTCTGAATAAGCCTTCATTGGCATGAGTAACCACTCCAAACATACGTACTCGACTTACTTTAAAGCTCAAAAATAGGTCAACGACTGGATAGTAAGGCAGTCGTTGATCTGTTTGTAAGAAAAACTGCCCAATAGCTGGATGGTAGTCATTTGGTCTAAAATTGGAATTATAACGAATTGTCCCTCCTAGCTTTGCCAGCATCGCATTTTTAAAAACATGTCCATAAAAATAAAGGCTATGCTTGCCCCAATAAGTAGGTAAATTTAAGTGCCGACTATTATCTGTTTGTAATACCGCTTGATTATCTAAGTGCAGTTTCCAAAACTTAAAATTTTTCTGAATCACAAATTGGCTCACATTTACAATTTCTTCGAGTTGTTCTGGCTCTACCAATTCATTCCAAATCATATAATCTTCTAAGGTATAATTGTGATAAGATAAACGTAAATTTAAAAATGGATTGAAATAACTTGCTTTCAATGACAGGGTATTCGTTTTCTTAAAATCATTATGAAGCCACTGATGATGATTTGAGAAATGACGAGTCATGATATAATCAGGAACCAATTGTCGAAAAGCAATGTATCCTTCTAGCCCCCCTAATTTTTCATTGAGTTGATACCACAAGCGTCCATTTATATCAAAATCTCCCCAGTTAAAGCCCCATAAGGCATATTCCGCAGCGACTTCATAGCGCAATCTAGGACTGACCGTTGGATTATTGGCAAAACGCCCAAAAAGCACGCCTGATTGTCGTTTATGAATATCATAAATGCGATTAAACAAGGTATCTCCTGCCATAGCAGGCACATTCGTTAAGGTATCAAATCCCGCTAAGTGTTCAATCCGAATGAGGTCATGTCGAAATCCTGCACGGGCTGTGTATCGCATGGTCATTTTATCTTCATACGGATTAAAATCGCTACCTAATAATAATAAAAATAGTTCATTGCTCACCTTCCGCGACTGTATCCAATCTTCTGTACGATCTTCATCAAAATAAAATTGTGAATAAAAAGTACTACTAGGAGCTTCATCTAAATAGCGATACAGATCTGTTGTATAGGCTAGTTGATGTCCCACTCGCATTTTAGGTACAAAACGCAAGGTTTCTGAAGAGTCCGCAGCTACTAAGGCATAATACTTACCCCAATCATAACTTTGCTGAAAAGCAACTTGACTTTGTTTAAGTTGACTTTCAGCTCCTCCTAGTTCTACTCGAATAGAACCTTTAGGAATACCTGGGTCAACATCTATTAAAATACGTTGAAAAAAGGTATCTCGCGTTCCTGTATTCTCATCTGGAATAACCCGTCTTAGCAGTTGTATTCCTCCATTTTGCTCAACCTGAGCATTATTGAGTAAAAAATAAGTCATCACTTGATACCGCTGATCTTCTGTACGCAACCAAATATTTCCATTAAAATTATGGTGACTACTTCGCTGCCGTGCATACAAGCCAGGCGTAATAATGCGGCGATAATGAATTTGAGCATTCAGATATTTGCTAAACGGCTGTTGATAAGTCAACTCTATAAACTGCTCCTCTGGTATGCCCAAGACATACTGCATATTCGCATACGGAAAAACAGTCTTAAAATAACGAATCGAATCGGCATGAAAACGATAACGGTCAAATTGACGAAAGCCTAAGTGAAAACCCAAACGTCGATCATCATCAAATACATAAGATTGATGTGGCTGTCCTGTACTTCCTAACCAAACATGTTCAAAGGCTCCACCAGATTGAGCAGGATTGTATAAATGGAAATCTTGCAGCCCTGTATCGACATTTTCCAGCAATTGTCCCTGACGATCTTGCGTAAACTGAATATAGGGATAACGGCGAGCGGCCTGCACGGTATCTTCTTGTAAGATTTGTGCTTGTACTCTTTCCGTTATCCCTATTAAACCGAGTAAAAGGAATAAAAATATGTAAGAATCTATTCTCAAGTTATTGTTTAATCAATTTTTCAACATGCGTTCCTTCCGTAGTGGCTATCTTCAACAAATACGCGCCTTCGGCAAGCGTTTCGGGAATAGATAGGCAATATTTTGTAGCCCCCAACTGACTCACTTGTCTATTTTCATAGCATATTTTTCCTTGTAAGTCATACAAAGTGAATAAGACAGAAGTGGCTTGCGTTAAGTCCATTTCCACATTCACAACCGATTGAATATTCGTTGGATATACCGCTACATCACTTAATAATAATTCCGTTTCTACACTTGATGGAAAACTCGTTTTAAGTATATACAAACCTGTTTGCATATCCGACACTAAAATATTTCCTGAAGGCAAATAAGGATAGACTCCCCAAGCTCCTCGATAACCACTATGGCTATCAGGACTATACGTATCATAAGCAGCTACTTTTACTGGATTAGCAGGATCATGTACATCAAAAATTTGAAGCCCATCGTGATAATATGAAATGTATAAGTAACCGTCTTTATAAATAAGATTATGCGCCATAGACTTTTCATCAACCCCTGAGCCAAATAAAGATATAATTTTTGCATCCGACATATCCGATATATCCACCGCCTTCACCTCAAGACCTGGATTTTCATCCGCAAAAAAGTAATAATTTCCATCATCAGTCATCCAACCCGAATGGTTATAGCCTTGTCCAAAAGAAGAATACTCTGTGATACGTCCCAACTCTATCGGATCATTCAAATCGCTAAAATCCATCATCCACAAACCTTGCGAACCGACATTAACCAAAGCTGTATCATTGCGTACATAAATATCATGTACCCACTCAGGAAATGTAAAATCTTTCACAAAGTAAGGAGTAGCAGGATCAATAGATAAAGTATATAATTCCAAATAACGTCTAGTAAAATCGTTTTTTCCCACTGCACAAACGTACAAATTGGCATTCGTGGTATCAATAAAGATATTGTGCGAGGTTGTAAATAACTCATTCGAATCATACACGACTGTTGCCTTTTCTGGCAATTCCGATAAATCAACAATTTGCAAAGTACTAATCCCCTGCCCTTCATCACACACAATATACAAATGATCTTGATAATCATGATAGTCTCTATGAATCACACCACGTCCTTGATAAGCCCCTGGAATCCGAGCCACTTGTCTTGAAAATACGGGGTCGGTCACATCAAAAATATGGGTTCCTTCCGTAGAACCAATAATTGCATATTCGCGCCCATCTCTCGCATATCCCCATATTTCGTTATACACATTATCAATAAAATCAGCAGGCACCAAATTGGTATCTTCCCAATGATACAGTAATTCCATATTCATCGCTTCATCTTGTGCCACTAATCCTGTCGAAAATAAACAAAGCAAGCATAGTACAATCGTCTTTTTCATAATATTTGTTTTTACATATAATTATTTCTATTTCCTTAACCCAATCACCTACTCATCAACACTTGGGCGTGTCCTTTCGTAGGTCTTTCGGAACTGGAGGATTCATCCTCCAGTCCCTCAATCCCTACTTCAGGTCGGGCTATCCGCTTGTAGTTGTCTCATACCTGCTAGTGCTGCTTATGTCTAGCGGTGTCTTCCGCTGTCAGCCCCGCTAATCCTTGCAGCACAAAGCAGCTATTTCGCCAAGCTACCGCTACTATCCCTCACGCGGTAAACGTT
>JAHDHP010000297.1 GCA_020631245.1 Bacteroidota bacterium
TCTATGTCTTCAAATTTCATTTCCATTTCTAAGACGTAAATTCAACATTTTGCAACATTTTCTGCAACATGCGTCGTGCTTTTAATAATTGGGATTTAGAGGTATTGATACTTACATTTAAGAGTTCTGCAATTTCTTTGTGTCCGTATCCTTCAATCGCGTACAGGTTAAAAACGGTTCGATAACCTACTGGTAGGTGGTCTAACAGTTTTAGAATTTCACCTTCTCGGATTTTGCTTTCGGGATTCATTTCTGTCGGCTTGTCGATTTGCTCATTGAGTTCGACTACTGATAAGGTGGATAAATTTTTCTTCTTTCGCAGAAACATTAAGGATTCATTGACCATAATTCGTCGCACCCATCCTTCGAAACTGCCTTGCCCTTGAAATTGTTGAATATTGCTGAATACTTTAAAAAAACCCTTGAGTAAGACATCTTCTACATCTGTTTCATTTCGGATATACCTTCGACAGACCCCGAACATTTTGGGGGCAAAACGCTCGTATAACTGCCGTTGCGCGCGACGGTCGTTTTGTTTACAGGCCTGTATGATGTATTGTTCTTCCAAATGGATACTCGTGTCAAGAATTACGCTAATCGGGTAGATGCGATAGTTGGAGAAATGGGTGTCTGGGAATTGATGATGACGGGATGATTGGGTGATTGCGTGACTGGGTGTTGCTTACGTTATATCCGATCATCCTGTCATGCAGTCATTCAATCACCATCCTACGTGAGGGATAGAGGCGGTAGCTTGGGGAAGTAGAAACGTGATGACGCTTCGACTAGCAGGGCTGACGAAGGAAGACACTGCTAGGCGTGTAGCGGAACTCGTTTTCTACGAGCCAACTATTAGCCGAAAGCCCGACCCCACTTACCGCCTGTAGTTCATGCGATGACGCATGAACGGGCGGTAAGTGGGGGCACGCCCAAAAAATCATTCAATTACTATTTTGGCTACAGAAACGCCCATTTCTTGTTTTATCTCTAACAAATATACTCCTTTTGTTAATTGTTCGGGAATTTGGAGGCTGTAATTTTGCTGTTGGGCGGGAATTTCTTTGGCAATTACTTGCCTACCAGTAATGTCAAACAAGCGGATATGGGTGGCTGTTTTTGATATTTTAGCTAGGTCTATATGCAGTAATTGCTGGGTAGGGTTGGGGTAAACACTTGGATTAGCAACTGTTATAGGATTGGTGGTTCCTACGCCATATTGCATTTCGTAGAGTTGTAATCCGCCGCGATAATTTCCGACAATCATTTCCCATTTTCCATCATTATCGAGATCGGCGATGGCGGGACTGCTATATGAGGTACCCAAACTAGGCACTACTGCATCGGTAATTTGATCAAAGCTTCCTTCTAGGTTATTTTCGATATTTTCGTAGTGTCGAACTTTACCACTTCCACTACCTACAAGGAGTTGATATTCGCCTTGTATTTCTACTAGTAGTGGAACCGAATAGCCTAGTTCGCCTACTGCTTCCCGCACATCTATATTTCCCCAAAATTTGGAGGTTTTATTATTAAACATAGGGTTAGTGGGGCTTCCTTCATTGGTAAAGTATTCAATGAGTCCATTGTGGTGTCCTACGAGTAAATCCAGATCACCATCTCGATCTACATCAATGAGCTGTGGGGTGCTATTTTGAAAAATATCAAGTCCTTGCCAGATTAATCTTGGAGTTGCGAAGGTATTTAGTCCGACTCCATTGGAGGTATTTTCGAAATAGTGAATATATCCTTCTCTACTTCCAATGAGCATATCTTGATCGCCATCGGCATCTATATCTCCAAAACAAGGTCGAAAGGCTGATTTTGTATCTCCTCCAATTTTTGTACTAAAGCTGAGATAATCTTCATCGACTAATTGAAAGGCTGGGGCTGTTTCTGTTCCAATATTTTCGAAGAGCAATAATCGCGAAATATGTTGACCTGTTTGGGTGTCCATGAAGCCAAAATTGGCAACGATGAGGTCTTGTAATCCATTATTATTATAATCGAAAAAAACGGGGTGGGAAATGCGATTGACATCTATCATTTGATCTTGTAAGAAATCATCGGCTAAAAACTCGAAGGTTTGTATTCCGTTTTCTAGGTTATTTTTATAGAGCCATACATTGCGATAATGTTGAGACTGTGGTACTGCATTAGGGGCAATAATGAGATCTTTAAGCCCATCATTATCTACATCTACAAGGTAACTGGCTAAGAATATGCGTATGTCGGCAGAGCGAGAATAGTTGGGAAATTGAGATTGGAGTTCGGTCGCTAAAGCGACACTTTTATTTCCTCCATTGATGATAAGACTGATATGTTGTGATGCAAAATCACCAATTAATAAGTCCATATCTTCATCATTATCTACATCGAAAACAGTGAGTGTAGAACCAGGGTGTATGCCTTGACTTGTTTTGCCTTCTATTTCCGAACATCCTGCATTGAGGATAATGGTAGAAGATAAATTGTCTTCGTAAAACTCTCCCCAACAGGTAGATGCACGCTCAAATTCTAGTTGCTCACAATTTCCATAGTTATCTACTGATTTATTTTCGAAGTATTCGATCCATATTCCTCCTCCTTCGAAACTAAGGATGTCGAGATCACCATCACCATCCACATCGGCAATAGAAGGAATATCGACATTGGCATTGTAAATATTCCCCTCTTGAATTGTTGCATCTGAAAAGAAGAGTTGCTTGGCAACGAGCGAAAAGCTGAGTTGATTGTCGCTATTGAAACTTCCTTTGTATACGCTGAAACCATCGATACCATGAGCGGTAAAAATATCCATCACTCCATCACAATTGTAATCGCGAAGGAGGACCCAATCTTTGAGGGTATCGGGGAAGGCTTGTCGATATTGATTATCGAGGGTATAGTCTATTTCGTTGGGTGTACCTCCATTGATAAAGGTATTGATAGCAAAGCCACTTCTATCGAATACAAATAGGTCGAGAATACCATCATTATTGAGGTCTATTTCCGAAAATTGTGGATTATTCATTCCTCCCATCCAGGGAAAATCCATTTTATTGCCAGCGATATCATTAACAGGAATGTCGTATTGTTGTTGGAAGTAGAGTTGTGCTTGACTTTCGAGGGACATTGTTGCGAGAAAAATAATTGTAGCTAAAGTAAATAGGTAATGTTCTATAATGATTATTATGGTATTTTTCATATCTTAAAGTTCTATTATTATTGTGATAAAGCAAAATAATTAATTCAACTCTGCTCTTTCAGCTATGACGAAAAGTAATGACAATATATGCATTTAAAAACTGTATTTCAGGTATTATTGTTTATGGTGTTCTCTAATTTGGTTGTTTTCGGCCAAGATAGTTTAAACGCTCCCCGTGATGCAATGCCTGTTCATCGCCCTATTAATGTGGAAGTCAATAGTGATGGTTCTACTAGCACCTCTACTCCTAGTAGTACTGCAAAGCCCCAAAAGGTTGCTCCTCCCAAAACAAGCAAACAAAATACGGCTTCTACGATAAAAAAAGCCCCACCTCCTTCTATTCCTCCTCCTCCAAGTCCTGAGCCAGTAGCTGTTGCCGAACAAAAGGAAATTGCCTTGTTCGAAACGAATATTGACAAGGCGTCGGAGGGTTATGAATTACAGATAAAGGCTATTGATGAGCAATCGGGCAGTGTGGATCAAGGGGTAAATGGACCCTATGCTTTTGCGATTGGCAAAAGTGAGGATAGCCTTGTTTTTAGTGCGGGTATTGCTACTAAATCATTAGATGCTCTTCCTTCCTCTTTGTATGTGAAGCATTTGGGAAAAGATAATAAGGCTCCCCCTAAGTTTTTGAGCTTTTCGGAAGCTCCTGATACGGGTGTACAACAAGGTAAAATTCCCTTGTGGTTATCTATTTTACCTCCACTTGTTGCCATTATCATGGCCTTGATATTCAAGGAGGTATTGATTTCCTTATTTGTGGGTATTTGGGTCGGTGCTTTTATATTGGCAGGTTCGAGTTTAAAAAGCATCGGAGGTAGTTTTTTTGAGGTACTTGAGAAGTATATTGTTAATGCGATGGCTGATACGGATCACTTATCAGTTATCGTCTTTTCGATGCTTATTGGGGGAATGGTGGCGATTATTTCGAAGAATGGTGGAATGGCGGGAGTTGTGGAAGCTTTGTCGCGTTTTGCCAAATCGGCGAAGAGTTCGCAATTGGTAACGTGGTTTTTGGGACTTGCTATTTTCTTCGATGACTATGCTAATACCTTGATTGTTGGTAGTACGGCTCGCTCATTGACGGATCGTTATCGGGTGTCGCGTGAAAAGCTGGCTTATATTGTTGATAGTACCGCAGCTCCTGTTGCAGCTGTGGCTTTGATAACTACTTGGATTGGTGCTGAGTTGGGGTATATTAGTGATGCAGCGGCAACTATTGGTATTGAGGAAAGTGCTTATTCTATTTTCCTAAACTCTCTCACCTACTCTTTTTATCCGTTTTATGCGCTATTGTTTATCCTTATGTTGGTATTGATGCAGCGTGATTATGGACCGATGTTGAAGGCTGAATTACGAGCGCGTGAAAAGGGAAAACTGTTTAATGTAAAGAGTGAGACAGATAGTAGTGAATTGGAACTTGATGAATTGGAGCCGATCAAAGGTGCGCCTTTACGTGCTTATAATGCGATTATTCCTGTGGCAACGGTTATTCTTACGACTATTGTTGGTTTAGTATATACTGGTTATGACCCAAGTGCTTGGAAAGAAGCAGATGGTTTCTTTACCAACCTTTCTACAGTGATAGGAAATTCCAATTCTTATGCGGCTTTATTGTGGAGTTCTTTACTAGGTGTCTTAGTAGCTACGCTTCTTAGTGTAGGAGGGCGCATTATGGGCTTAGGTGCCTGTATGGATAGTATGCTCAATGGGTTTAAGACGATGATGCCAGCGATGGTTATTTTGATTTTGGCTTGGTCGCTTGCACAAGTAACCAAAGACTTACATACTGCTGATTTCTTAACGTCACTAATGGAAGGACGTTTACAACCCCGTTTACTCCCAATGATTACTTTTGTATTTGCAGGTATAATCGCTTTCTCTACAGGTTCGAGTTGGAGTACAATGGCTATTTTGTATCCTTTGATTTTGCCTGCTACTTGGCAGGTTTGTGGTGCTGCTGGTTTAGACCCAGATCTAACAATGGCTATCTTTTACAATGTCACTTCTTGTGTATTGGCGGGTTCTGTATTTGGCGATCACTGCTCCCCTATTTCTGATACTACTATTTTGAGTTCGCTTGCTTCGAGTTGTAATCACTTAGATCATGTACGTACTCAATTGCCTTATGCACTTACGGTAGGTCTGGTGAGTATTTTAATGGGTACTTTGAGTGTTTATATTTCGCTTCCTGCTATTGTACACTTTATTATTGGGGCTGCTTTATTATTCGGTATTGTTATGATTTTTGGAAAGTCAGTACCGAATTATGATCGACGAAAATTTGATGAGGATTTGATTGCATAAGAACGTGCGAAGTACTAGGTGCGATGTGCGATGAGATGTTTCAATTTATGAGCTTTTTGGGCGTGCCCTTTTTGCCTCGCCTGAAGTTTATGCGTCTTCGCATAAACTTCAGGCGAGGCAAAAAGGTCGGGCTATTTGCTTGTAGTTGTCTCACAGCTACTTGTTCAGCATAGTCCTAGCAGTGTCTTCCGCTGTCAGCCCTGCTAGTC
>JAHDHP010000298.1 GCA_020631245.1 Bacteroidota bacterium
GACATCAGTAGGCAACGTACTATGTGCATATCACTCAAACAGACTACTTTTATACATTCATTTTCTATATAAATCAAAAAATAGGAGGTATTTTCATAAGTTTATTAGCATATGTGTATATTGTTTATTATCTTTCCGACTCATTCTTAGCCTATAATTCATACCACATGTTAGACAATAATCATATACCTTCAAATATTCGTTTTTTACGAGCAATAGCAGGACTTAGTCAAGAACAACTTGCTAAAGAAGTAAATTTAAATAGAGGTAATATAACCTCCTATGAAAGAGGAGTAGCCAAACCTGCTATAGAGACTTTAAAAAGAATTGCCGATTTTTTCAACATTGACCTAATGCATGTTATCCAAACGGATTTAACAAAAAACATAGGACTTATACAAAATGGACAACCATTAAACCATAGTCAAAATAATCATACTTCTGCGAAAACGATTAATGAAACGCAGGAAAAGCCTGTAGCTCCACCACCTACGAGTAGTAATCATATTAGCAGTATGCTGCAAGAGGTCACCTCCTATGAAATCAAACGTCGCGAAGCCTTCTACCAAAATGTAGAACGGATTGCCAACAGCCTTGAACGAATCGAAAAAAGTTTACTTAAATTAGAAGAAAAAACATTCGAGAATTTATAAAGGATAAATCTTTACCTATACTCCAAATCAATATAAATAGGCAAGTGATCACTATAACCTCCTAAATATCGCGCACCTAAAAAAGTCCGAAATGGTTTTTTCCCAAGCCTTACCTCTTCATCCATTAGCATCCAATCAGCTTTGAAGATATAAGCGCGCTCATTTCTGAGGTGTAAGCCTTCTTGGCGTTTTACCAAAGCAGGTGAAATAATAATCTGATCTAAAACTCCCCAATGTTCTTCATGCTTATGCGAACCTTCCCACCAATTCTTTTCCATTTTATGCATCAAATTATACAGGTCATTCAATTCCAGCCCTTCAGCTTCTCCTTTTGCATTTAGAACCTCTATCAAACTTTGATCAGAAGGTGCATCATTCAAATCACCCATAATAACGATATTCGCCCAAGGATTACGACTATAAATAGAATCCGCATAATGGCGTACAGTTTGGGCTACAAAGCTACGCTTAGGGTCCGTTTCAAGGTGTCCTCCAAAACGAGAAGGCCAATGATTCACAAAAATATGTACTGTATCGCGTTTCATCAACTGTCCTTTCACATACAAAATATCACGCGTTCGAGAAGTAGTATCAAAAGGAAAGCGTATATGGATAGGCTTATAATCTAGCACTTGAAATTTTTCTTTCCGATAAATCAAGCCCACATCAATACCCCGCTTATCGGGCGATTCTTCATGCACAATTTGATAATCAAACCGCTCTAAAGGAGTTTTGCTCAACAACTCTTCTAGTACAAAACGATTTTCAAGCTCACAAAGCCCTATTACTGCTGGTGGCTCCCAGCCTCCCACACTTACCAATACCCTATAAATGTGGTGCAATTTCTTATTGTACTTTTTATAACTCCAACCATACATACCTGTAGGTGTAAAAGCCTCATCCATTTTCTCTGGATCATCTTTCGTATCAAAAAGATTTTCGACATTGTAAAAAGCAATACGAGCCACATCTCTCCCACGAGGACGGTCATCAAAAACCGTTTCTTGAGCATCAGCAGGTATTTCCCGCGCTTCTACAACTGGATCTTGCCCCAATACATGTTGAAGTGAAAAGACCAATACCAAAGAGCAAATCAACAATATTTGTTTCATAATTAAATGGCTATTAAAAGTACTAATGAATAAGGTATATACCTGCACAAAAGGAAATTTGTTCATAGGAAACAGACAATTCTGCCTGTTCTAATAAGCGAATCATTTTATCTGCTACAAAATAATATTCTGTATGATCCCAACTTCTACCAGCAGCTTCTTTACAAGCTTCCTGAGCAGTTGCATCAGGAAAAGAAATATCAGCAATGATAATACGCCCACCTTCACTCAATATGCTCTGTAGTTTTTTTATAAAAATTACTTTCGCATCATCTTCTAGGTGATGTACCGCATAAGAACTAACAATATAATCAAATTTTTGTGTTTGTATTTCTAGAGGCAATTCTTCACTAAAGTCATGCTGAATAAAGGTTGCTTTAGGCATTTTCTCAGCAGCAAGGTCAAGCATTTTCTGTGAAAAATCAAGTCCTACAATTTGGGCATTTTGTTTGTACAGTTCATGGGTAAGTGCCCCCGTACCAATACCAATATCCAAAATGCTGGTTTGTTCACCCATTTTTATCATTCCCTTTACTTTTGCAAGGACTTTATAATAACCTTCAAAAGGATAACCTTTACTCTTAGCTATATCCTCATCATAGGCACCTGCCCATTCATTAAATCCAGTTTCATTTAATGGCATTTATTTCTTTTATATGGGCTTGGAATAGATAATTAATTTAATTTATCAAAAAAATACAAGTCTTGGCGTAGATATTGTATATTCAGTGTGCAAAATACAAATTTTTCACCATTCCTAGATGAAGACAACGACGACTCCCATATTAATTGTAGGCGCAGGCCCAACAGGCCTTATGATGGCTGCTCAACTTTCCCGTTTTGGTGTAGAGTACATCATTATTGACAAGAAAAAAGGGGCTACTATTGAATCAAAAGCACTAGGGGTACAGTCTCGAACCTTAGAGATTTATCAACAAATGGGCATCGCTACCAAAGCCATTGAACAAGGCTATCCTGCCAAAGCGGTTTCCTTTATGGCTAAAGGAAAAAAAATACAGGAAATCCCACTCATGAATATAGGAGAGGGATTAAGCCCTTTTCCTTATATGCTCATATTAGAGCAAAGTAAAAACGAAACCCTACTCGAAGAGTTTCTCACTCAACAAGGGAAATCAGTTCAATGGAATACCGAATTGGTATCGTTTGAACAATCGGAAGAAAAAGTGAACGCCATAATTCAACGAGCAAATGGCGAACAAGAAGAAATCGTATCAGAATGGATCATTGCGGCCGATGGAGCAAGTAGCCCTATTCGCCATCAACTAAATATTCCATTTGAAGGCAGCACCAATAAGCAAGTATTTTGGGTCGCTGACCTTGAAGTAGAATGGGAGCTGTCTTATGAGAACTTGTGTGTTTGTGTCAACCGTAATACCTTCAATGCCTTTTTCCCAATGGAAGGAGAACGTCGGTATCGAGTTATAGGAACTATACTTACAAAAGATCAAAGCTCTCCTGTTGAAATAACATTCGAAAAGCTTCAAGAAGATTTAGCCCAAAATTTAGATATACCTGCCACCTTCAGTAATCCCGCTTGGATTTCTACTTACCGTGTACACCACCGATGTGTCGATAACTTTCGCCATAATCGTTGTTTTTTAATGGGGGATGCGGCCCATATACATAGTCCCGCAGGCGCACAAGGTATGAATACAGGTTTACAAGATGCCTATAATCTCGCGTGGAAACTCGCACTTGTTTGCAAAAAACAATTAAAGCCACAAATCCTTGATTCTTATAATGAAGAACGTCTACCTTTTGCCCAAAAACTAGTACATACAACCGACCGAGTTTTTGAAAATATAGTCAGCACCAATCCTATTATTCGATTTATCCGACTAAATATTGCCTTGCCTTTAGCAAAGTACATCATGAGTACTAATACTATGCGTACTTTTGCCTACAAAACCGTTTCTCAAATTGGCTTGACTTATAACGGCTTATCTTTAGGGGATACAGGTAATAGTTCGTTTGGTTTTGCAAGGAGTTTTCCACAAGTTGGCGACCGCTTTCCCTATTTCATTTTATTTGATGAAATAAAACAGTTAACTTACACTTCCTTCGAGCTAATTCAAGGAAGTTCATTTCATTTCCTATTATTTGAGCAAGAAGGAGAAGATGGAACGCTATCTATTAGTGTAACGGAATACATTAAAGCTCTACATTCGAAACAACTATTTAAAATTCATCGTATTCCATTTTCTACCAAAAATGAAGTTGTGTATCGACAATTAAATATAGAAACGTCTTCTATCTTCTTAATTCGCCCTGATGCTTATATTGCTTACAAAAGTGATGATATAAGTATGGTTAACATTGAGCAATATCTACAAGAAATATTGGGAGTTTGTTAACACCACTTCCATCAATCTTCTATCATGTTATCGCAGTTTTTTTATCCTGAAAGTCTTACACCCGAAGAGCTTGATTTATTCTTAGAAACAGGTTGGTTTCGCAATACAGACATGCTCTATCGGTCTACCATGACGCTCCTTGATGGTGATTTATTCTCCATCATTCGCACGCGTCTACCGCTAGAAGGATACACCTTTAAAAAACGACTTCGGAAACTCCTCAAACGAAATGAAAAACACTTTACTTATAAGATCAATAAAATAAGTATTACCAAAGAAAAAGAACAACTCTACCAACAACATACCCACCGTTTTCAAGGCTATGTAGCCAAAACACTAAGCGATTGTTTATTTGGCTGTACCGACAATGTATTTGACACCCATGAAATTTGCGTTTATGAGGACGATCGCCTCATAGCAGTAAGCTTCTTCGATGTAGGAGCCAGAAGCATGGCCAGCCTAATGGGTTTGTACGACCATAACTATTTATCACACAGCCTAGGTCTGTACACCATGCTACTCGAAATCGCCTTTGGCATTTTTACAGGCATCCAGTTTTACTATCCTGGTTATGTGCTACCTGGCAACAAACGTTTCGATTACAAACACCGAATTGGAAATTTAGAATATTATAATTGGGAAGGAGATTGGCGACCATTCAAGGAGATGAACATTCATGACCTACCTGGTGATATTTTAAAAGACGAAACCTATGCCCTGCAAAAAGCACTAATGGAAGCAGGAATTCCCTTCAAACGCATGTTATACCCCCTATACGATGTAGAAGTAGCCACCATGCCCAATCACGAGCTGCTACGCAACCCACTTGTCATGGATTGCTTTCCCAACTATCAATCTAGCTCCCTCCTCATCTACTACAATGCTCAAAAAGACATTTTTCAAGCAGGACGCTACCAGCAATATATGCCCGCCTTCCCCTTTTTCACCACTGTTTCACTAGAAGAATACTACGACAAATCAGTCCATTATTTAGAAATCATGGAATTGCTAGAATGGATTGGTGAGAGTAAATCGGCAGCCGAATTAATAGCACAAATGACGCAACAAACACCCGTAAATTAATATTTTTATTTTTTGGGCGTGCCCTTCCACAGGGTTTCGGGAACTATGGGCTTGATTTTGTGAATGCGTAACGCAACTCAATCCCGCAAGCCCACAGTCCCTCAATCCCTGTTTCAGGTCGGGCTATCCGTTTGTAGTTGCCTCGTAGCCACCTGTTCCGCTAAACGCCTAGCAGTGTCTTCCTCCGTCAGCCCTGCTAGTCGAAGCGTCACTAGGTGTTCACTTCGTCAAGCTACCACTGCTATCCCTCACGCAGAACAATGACTGGATGAGCGAATGACTGAATGATTGAATGAGCGTTACGCATCCATTTTTTAACGGAACATTAGCTGCTTCTATCTGTTATTTATTTACCTTTATTAAGTATACCAATAAGTAATTCAGTATGACAATTACCACTAAAGAGCAAGCATTTGAGATATTGGATAATGACCGAAGTAAAATGCCAAGAGAGGCGATTC
>JAHDHP010000299.1 GCA_020631245.1 Bacteroidota bacterium
AGCTTTTTAAAATACCAAAGAGAACAGGTGTAAAAGGGATGTACATTTTTATTTTGATTGAAATAACGTTGTACAGAACGAAAATTATTTTCTATATCTATTTCTTGTGCATTTTGATGTAAAATCAATAGCTGAATTAGTTGGGCAAATTGTTTTAAATCAAATCGTATATCTGACACTTTTTGGGAGAGAATACGTTCGTTCCAGAAGTAGGCTAAGTCATAGTTTTCTAATACTAAACTAAGGTTTAAACTAATTGCATAGATATTTTGTAATTGAGAGGTAGAGATATGATCAACATATTCGTCTAATTGCTGCTTCATGGAAAGCATTAGTTGATCTCCTTTTTCATATTCTCTTTTCATATTGATATTGATCAATTCATGAATGTAAATGAATGCTTTCTTTTCATAGTGATGTAGTCTATCTATTTCAGGTTCATTTTTTAATAATTCTAAATAGGAATAATGTTTATCTGTCATTCTATTTTGATGTAGAGAGTTTAATAGATTCATTAGAATCTTTATTTTATAATTATTATCTCCTATAAAAACAAATTGATGATTAAGTGCTAATTGCCAACATTTTTCACTATGTAAATAACTTTTTGCTGATTTAGAAATAATCATATAGGCAGTAGCTAAAGTATTGTGGTAATAAAAAGAAATGATGGGAGTTAAAATATCAGGTTTCTTATGAAGTTGATGTTTTTCTAAAAATTGAATAACTTCTTGTTTTTTTACTCCAGACCTGCCATGTGTTTGTATGTTTGAAATAGCAGCAATCTGATTGAGTAACTCTTTGTATTTATTTAGTTCAACTAATAAGGAAAGTGCCTTTTTTCGTTCTTCATAAACCTTAGATAACTTTTCAAGGGGTTTGCGTTCTTTCGAATCAAGTATAACGCGCTCTTCCCAATCTAGGCATATTAATAAATCGGTATAAGTTTCTAATTTATAAGCTTGTTTTTTTAACTGTTTAATTTGCTTGGATGTTTGGTGAAGCAAACTTTTATTATAAAAAATAGATAGTTCATTGATACGGTGTTTTAATCGTAATAAAGAGCTATTCTTTTCCATGCCCAGATTATATAGATACAAGCATTGAGAAACTTTCTCTTTTAGTTCTTTCTTTACCTTATACAGTTGTCTTAAAAAGGGCTCTCCTTTGAAATCCTTTTTTAATTTTTCGATATTATAAGTAGATTGTTTGACAAGGTAAGTGTATAGCTTTAAAACATTGGTTTCTTTTTGTCCAACAAAGGTTTTTAAATACAAGTGTATATACCGTTTTTCTGATTGATTGAGCGATTGAATGAATGAGAATAAGTCATCTTGCTTACTCATATTATAATGGGTTTTCAGTAAGAAAAAAAAGTAGGTGAATAAAATTTTTACAAAGTTACAAAAGTATTAATGTCAAAGAAGATAAACCTACTTGAAAGGTAAGTTTTTATTTTTTTTTGTTTTTTTTTTTGTTTTTATGATGATATTTTTGGCTTTGTAAATAAGAAATAGTTAATGGTTCTATAATGTAAAACTAGCTTATAGTTAGTTTTTTATAGCATATATCACCCAAAGTATTTACTAATAATTCAATGTTTAATCATTGGAAAACAAAACTAAATCCTTCCTATTATGAGCAAAGAAAGTATGCCCATTCTTATTGACATTATTGTTTCTGAAGATTCTGAAGTTCTAACTGCAAATCATACTAGCTCCGCCGTTTCGACTAAGTTAGTTAATGATAATGAACTGTTTTTAAGTACTTCTAATGATGGTAGTGCGAGTAGAGCTGATTTGAGAAGCAAATCTCTTGACAATAATATTCGCTTGAGTATTGATACCGATACTGATACTGATACTAATTCTGATTTTAAAATTAGTGTAAATGAAGTATTAGAAACACCAAGTAATGTAAGTAGAGTAGTAGTAGAGGCTGGTACCGTAAAAATTATCATTCGGAAAAACCCTGAATAAGCGTAATGAAAACCCATTTGATTCATTCAAAAAGATAAAACCTCATTAGTTTAAGACAGTGCATTGTCTGTCTCCGCACTGTCTTTCTTTATTCATTTACTAAACATACCACACGCCGATTATATTCTTACAACTTTTCAGAAGATTTCATAAGGTAGTGCTTTAACAAAGTACTACCTTTCTTATTTATGCAATTTACTAAGTAACTAAGCTAGTATTTTTTTTGTGAATATAACAAGAGATTAAAATGGCTCTCATGTCTGCTATTCAAACAACCGCAATTGTGGATTCTTCTTCTTGCCAAACAATTTTAAATTGTAAGGAGGAGCTGCCCGATCTTTTAAATACTTTTGTTTCGCAATTTTAAATTGTTGGTGAATGTATAAAAACCAGTGCCATTCACACAACCACATTCTAAGACTTTCCAACCATTAGGTGTCTCTGCAATGTCGATGACAAAAATATCGTGTGGAGTAAAAGTAGCAATACGATCGTATACAAACTTGGATAAGGAGTCATAAAGATAGCCTTGCTGTAGTACCTTTTTGTGTTGAATATCCTCCATCAAAACGATCTTTTTATTGAGAGGTTTCATATCTGTAAAAGTAAATAAAAAAACAGGAGTTTGATAAATAATCAAACTCCTGTCAACCTATTTTCACAAGAACGAGGAGCTTAGAAACCTCCACCCATTCCACCTCCGCCACCACCTTGGCCGCCTCCAGAGCTATCACCGCCCTGCTTCGAATCATCATTCTTGATCTTACTTCTTCTTGGACGATTGTTGAAGTCCATTTTTCCAAAACGATAGCTAAAATTAATTCCAAATGAACGGAATGGAATCGTAAAATCGGTTTCTTGGTAAAAATTATCTCCTGCCAAGTCCGACTTAAAGGACTTGTTTTCAAAAAATGGTTCTACGATACGAATACCAATACTCCCTTTTTTCTTAAAAATCTCTTTCTTAGCACCAATCATCAACATGGAGAAAGAAGGGACATTTCCTTGTAATGTTCGGTTGGGAGAACGGAAAAAGGTAAATACTTCTGCCTTAAAACCTTTATTAAAATTGTAGCCTGCCATACCAAAACCATTGTACTCATACCCCTCATTAGAAAGGTCAATTTCAGGAAGTTGGCTACTAATCTTAAATCGACTAATATTGAAACTTGCTCGAAGATCAAACTTGTTTTTGAAGTTTTTAGAAGCAAATAAATTCATTCCATAAGCATTTTTTACGCCCACATTTTGGAATGTATTGACTGTAATATCATTATTTACAGATGTCAACTGGCTAATGATGTCGTTGGTATGTTTATAATACACCGATGCATTCAACATCAATCCTTTAATAAAGGTATTATAAGTCAATTCCACTTGGTCAGTCAATTCAGGGTCTAAGTTCGGATTACCAACTGTCACGTTTCTACGGTCCGCCATTTGAGCATATGGATTTATATAAAATAAACTAGGGCGTTGAATACGCTTTGAATAGCCAATTTTGATAGATTGGAAATTGGGTAACTTACGAGATACAATCACACTAGGCAACACATTCCCATAATCATTATCAACCAATGCTTCATTGGTCTCAAATTCTCCGCTTATATCGGTATGCTCATAACGAACACCTGCAATCACTCCATACTTATCATTAAAATCGAAGTTAAAAGAACTATATCCTGCGTATACATTTTGTTGGTAGTTAAATATATCAGAACGGTTAGGGTCTACTTTATCAAATAAGGTATAGGTATAATCACTATTAATATTTCGAAGAACACCCTTAGCACCTACTTCCCATTTCAACACCTTTCCAAAAGGATGTACATAATCCGTTTGAATAGTTGATTCACGGTTACGCCCTTTATTAATTGCTTCTTCATCTAAATTCAGGAATTCATCATTTCCCGTCTGAATAATATCTGTGTTACTATCATTTATTCGTCCATTCAACTGATACGCCACACTCCATTCTTGTTCAGGTTTCTTAAAAGTATGTCGATAATCCGTAGTCCAATCATAGCCACTTGTCAAACTATTCGCAATTTGAGAACGCGTATAATCTTGATAAATATTATTGATAGGGTCTTCAAATAAAGCATCCGTATCTCCGTCATTATCGAAAGTAAAGCCATAGAAGCGGATATTTGTAGAAAAGCTGTTATAGGCATTCAAATCATAAAAAGCCCCCGCACGCCCATTGAAACCCAAACGAGAGGTATTGGTAATCCCTTGTTGATCTAGTACACGAGTGAGGTCTCCAACATAATCTTCTCGATAAAAAGAGTTTGTTCCATCTCTAGGCCATGAATACCACAAAGAACTACCCGCATTAAAACCAAAACGACCTTTCGCTGCATTCAAATTCAATCCTGCATTATTTTGACGCGTCCCAATCGACGTATTTACCGAACCACTAACACCTTCAACGGTCTTCTTCTTCGTAATAATATTGATAATACCAGCCGTTCCTTCCCCTTCATACTTGGCAGAAGGAGTCGTAATCACCTCTACATTCTTAATCTGATCAGCAGGAATCGACTTTAAGGCATCCCCAATATTTCCCGACGAAAACAAAGCAGAAGGTTTGCCATTAATCAAAATACGAACATTCCCCGAACCCCGAAGCTGCACATTACCCTCCAAATCCACAGAAACCAAAGGCACCTTCCGCATCACATCCGTCGCATCACCTCCCTGATTGGTCGCATCCTTTTCGGCATTATACACGATCTTGTCAATCTTATTCTCAATCACAGGAGCCTCCGCCTCAATTTCCACCGCATCCAAAGCTACCTGACTCGGTTGAAGGTTGATTTTATCAAACTTTACATCAGGCTTTTTAGGAGTTGTTTCAATATTCGCAATCGTTTTGGGTTCATAGCCCAAAAAAGAAATTTTCAAGGTATACTTTCCTGGCTTCAGCCCATCCATCTTAAATTTTCCCTTCTCATTCGTCATCCCTCCATTCACTTCTTTGTCCTTCTCTGCATCGTACAGCACAACTGCGGCAAACTCAATAGGCTTATTGGTCGTCGAGTCAACTAAGGTTCCCGAAACCTTTCCTTTCACTTTAATTTGAGAACTACCTCCTCCCCAACCGCCACCTGGTTGAGCCAAAACAGGGCTACATCCAATTAGCAAAATGAGGACTAGTAGTTTAGTAAATAATTTCATTCTTAGTAGTTAATATTTTTTCTGATAATTGATTTTAAATTAAATACACAACATTAGTAACCATGACTACAAATAAATTACAGAACTGTTCAACTTTTTTGATAGTTTTTACTTTTTTATTCAACAAACTGTCTCTTTTGGGCGTGCCCCCATTTTCATTTTTTTGTCGCCCATTCATGCGTCCACGCATGAACTACAGGCGAGCAAAAAAACGAAAATGGGGTCGGGCTATCCGTTTGTAGTTGGCTTGCAGAAAAGGAGTTCGACTATATCACCTAGCAGTGTCTTCCTCCGTCAGCCCTGCTAGGTGAAGTCTCACTACCTTTCTGCTGCACCAAGCTACCACTGCTATCCCTCACGCAATTCCCATGATTGGATGACTGCATGACTGGAGGATTGGATGGGCATTACGTGGAAATAAAAAAACTATTTTTATTGCAGAATACTTGTTTTTTCACCCAAGATGATTTTTCTTACCCACAATCCCACAATCCCACAATCCCACAATCCCACAATCCCACAAT
>JAHDHP010000009.1:0-12608 GCA_020631245.1 Bacteroidota bacterium
TATACAATTAGCGAATTATAGAAATGTTTGTCGAAAAAAAACAGAGTTGTTGAAATATACGCACTTACTTATGGTAAAGCAACCTACAAGTTTTCACTTAAATGCTCAATATAATTGCGAATTACTTCCTCATTTCTCTTGTAATAGGTCCACTTTCCATGCCTAGTAGCTGTGATTAAACCTACTTTTTGCATAGAGCTTAGGTAGCTGGATACAGTCGATTGTGAGATGCCAGCTTTAGTACCAATATATTGTACACAAACCCCGTCATTAAAGTGCCCAAGCTCTTTATGAGCGGGAAAGTGGTCTTCTGGGGTTTTTAACCAATCAAGAATATTTAATCTTAATTGATTGGATAGTATTTTATTAATCTCTAAGATATCCATAGCACAAATATAACTACATTTCGGTAATTATCGAAATGTTTTTCCAAATCTTGAATATTTACCATCTACCAAATCTGTGTTCATCCGTGTAATCTGTGGTAAAACTCCCTTTATGGGCATAAAAGGCAAGTAAGTACATGGACAAAAGTTTTCCGACATCATACGAGTATCAACAAATTGGAACCACATAAGAAAAATAAGTCACATAAGATATATAACCATCAAATCCTCTCTTTATTAAAGAGGATCAAAGCCCACATTAGGGGTCGTCTTTGACGACTCTTATGTGTACTTAGTTCTTCTTGCTATTAAGATAATTGGATATTTATCAATGAACTTCTTATGCTTCTTATCTGCCTTATGTGGTTATTTTTTGTCGAATAATTTATGTCCAAGTACTTACAAGACCTTGCCCATACAAATTAATACCTCACCAAACTAATACCTACTTTACTAGCATTGGGTTGATACAAATTGAAATCGGCGACTGTTACAACTCGATCCAAATTGAAATCGCCTTTTACATATTCATTGATTTTGGCACTCTCCATTTGATAACCATTGAGGTCATCTACTAGGATGAGACCATCACCCGAATAGTCACCCGCTGCTAAGCCATAATCACCTGCACCTAAAGGCACAACAGGCTCTGCATCTCCTGAATCAGCCCATACATTTCCTAAAATTGAAAGATTATAGGGGCTATTATTGGGCAAACTAACTGCTTGATTGCTCATTACATCTAAGTGATTGCGGTGGCGCGCTACAAAATAGTAGGTATGATTAGTAGCCAAACCCGAAAAACTTAAGAGGCTTCCATCAGGGGCGACGACTGTACCATCCATTAATAAGATACCTGCTCGTTGTCCTATCGAGATACTGGGATCATCTCCATCTCGCAGTTCAATGAGTACCCAATCTACTGCATCGCTAGGAAAGTCACTCAAAGAAGCGACACTCTCCCCTCCTACATAATTCCAAGGAGCTATATTATAAGGCTGTTGAAGAGGAAGCAAGTCGTTATCGAGTAAAGTAGTATTCATTTCACCCGCATCAGCATCGTAGTTACCTTGCAAAAAGAGCTTCACCTGCACCAAAACGTCTTGTAGGCACTCTTCAATCGTAATGGTTTCTGTATGCATAGATACTCCACATCCATTACTAAGTTGATGCTCCACATTAAACGTACCTGGTGTACTGGTTTCTACATCAATCTGTCCTGTATTAGGGTTGAGATCCAAAGTACCCAAACCAGTTGTCGTATAAGTAAATGTACCATATTCAGTTCCATCAAGAGTTGTGCTCACTAATAGCCCTTCTGCATTACAAATACTAAACACATTTCCTTCAGTAAATGAAAAAGAGGCTTCTGGAGGGGCTTCTATGCTAATTGTTGTTTCATAGATGGCATTACCACAATCATTATTCAGTAAATTAAAAATAGTATAAGTACCAGGTGTACTATCTTCTAAATTGATTTCTCCTGTTGTATTATTGATGCTCAAAAAAGCTTCTGAGTTAGTAATTTCGAAAAAATAAGTACCATCTTCTCCCATAAGGTGTTGCACTTCTGGGTTGTCATCACCTATACAATAAACATCAGAGGGGTAATAAAACTCAGCATTAGCTCCATTACTAATTGTAACCGTTACCGTACTAGAACTCGAACCACATACACTTATTAAACTGTTGGTAATTTCAAAAGTACCAATGGTACTAGCAGCTATATCAATCGCGCCTGTTAGCGGATCAAGCGTTAATAATCCATCAATACTTGTATAACTATAAGTACCGCTACTTCCAGTAGTATGTACCACTGTTGGGTTTGGATTAGTTAAACAATAGGCTGTACCACCCGAATAACTAAATTCTGCATCTGCTTCCTCGCTAATTGTTATGGTTACACTCGACGAATTATCGGCTCCTCCACATCCTGATACGGTATTTGTAATTGTATAGGTTCCCACTGTACTAGCTGCTAGGTCAATTGCTCCTGTATTGGAATCAAGGCTCAAGGTACCTGCTCCTGTATAGCTATAAGTACCATCGCTTCCAGTAGTATGTGTAACGGTTGGATTGGCGGCACCTAGACAAAAACTAAGCCCTCCTGTATAGGCAAATTCGGGATCAGCACTACCTCCTCCTACGGGAAAGTTAATCGCCAAATCCGCAATAATAGGTAAATGGTCAGACATTTCAAATAGGTGATATACTAGTTCGTCTGGAATTTCTGCATTGAGTGATCCATCAGGGAGGGGTGGTGATGGTTGAGCGATGATGGCGACATCGTAATGCCCTCCATCATTTCCAATATTGGTGTAAGAGTCATTCACATATTCTATATGCTCATTATTTTCGATTATATTTTCACTAAAAAAGATGAAATCGAAGCGATCATCACAACCTCCTGGTACTCCTCCTGATCCGCCAGGATGAGTATTAGAACGGGTAGATTGTGTATATACTTCACTATAAGAGAAATTGGTACGTTCCCAATAGCCTTGTACATCACTAAAGGTTTGAGGATGTGTATTATCGAGTATATATTCATAACCTGGCTCTTCAGCTCGATAAAAATTTAAGTCACCTGCTACAATGATATTATGGTTACTAGGAAGACTATTCACCAAACTAAACATATCTTGAGTTTGGGTGAGTCGCCTATTTTCGTTTGAACCACCTTGAGAGGCTTTAAAGTGAGCACCAAAAAGATCGATAAAAATAGTATCTTGATGACAACTGAGTCCAGGGTCCTTCACATATAATGCGTAATGACTAATGGAACGCGTATCAGAAGGGATTTCGGTTTGGTATCGAAACCCTAATTTATCACTATTAAAAATGAGCATATTCCCTAAGCCTCCCCCACTCGAATAGTAATCAGGAGCGCGGTCATAGTTAATACTTCCATTCGCATTGAGCGTACTAATTAATTGATTAACACCACTACTACTTTTCAATTCTTGTAAGATAAATATATCAGCTCCTATATAATCGTGAATAGCTTGAAAGTTGCTCACTCTAGGATCATTATTTACGTAGGGGAAATTTAATAGATTATAGGTCATTACTCGGACTGTCATATCTTGCGCTTGACAGAGCATGCTATTGCTTAGTAGGCATAGGAGACTTAAGAAAAATATTTTCTTCATGTGTAAGTGGGATAAAATAAATGATATTTTTTAAGAAAAGCAGGTTATGGTGGAGTATTGGATTGTATAACTAGGAAAGAACAGTAAATATATGGAATATTTTTAAAAATGGTAAAAAAACGCCTATAATATGGATGGAGTGGCTATCAGCCAGAGGCTGGTTTTTGTTATAGAAACCACCAGCGAAGACGCTGGCGGAAGCTCTCTTGGACGTTTAATCGTAAATCGTTCAATCGAACCCACCCCTAACCCCTCCGAGGAGGGGAATTGCGTGAAGGATAGTAGTGGTAGCTTGACGAAATAGCTGCTTTGTGAAGCAAGGACTAGCAGGGCTGACAGCGGAAGACACTGCTAGGACTATGCTGAACAAGCTGGTATGAGACAACTACAAACGGATAGCCTGACCTGTAGCAAGGGATTGCGGGACTAGGGGATTGTGGGATTGGGTTGCGTTACGCGCTTACTGAATCAATCCCCTAGTTCCCCAAGACCTGCGGAAGGGCACGCCCAGCTATTGATGATTGGATGATCGTATACTAAACTACTCCACTCTCCAAAATCGAGAAACACTTTGCTTCAATATCAATCTCTGCCTGAATGCCCAAGGGAAGGGTAAAACTTGGGGACGTATGGCCAAAATCCATCCCTGTTACGATGGGTAGTTGATCTAAGCCTTCTTCTTCTTTGATAACCTGTAGTAAAATATTATCGTATTCCTGCCAATAGAGATTGTCATAAGGACGCCCTACTATCAAGCCATTTATTTCTTTAAAGATACCAATAGCGGCATAGTTTCGAATAATCCAACGAAAATAGTCGGGAGGTATTTTTTCTTCCGACGTTTCTATAAACATGATTTTGTCCTTCCAGCCCGCTCGATCTACCCAAATAGGTGTTCCTTTGATAAACTCCAACACTTCTAAACAACCTCCTAATAAAGCCCCTTGTACTTTACCTTTGCCTTGTAAAAATCGCCACTCACCACAGGGTTCTAATTTACGAGCAATATGTTGGTTGGCGGGTTCAGCCCATTCCAATCGTTCTGTTGTCCAGCCTTGTGTATTGGGAGCAATTATTCCAACAGGTTCCGCACTAAACAAACTTCGTTTGATGTCTACTACCTGATACGCAAACATACCCGTGTTTTCGGCAAACCCGATGAGAACAGATGTGCCATAAAAAGAAACCACTCCTGCTTTATAAAAACAAAAATGGGTGACAGTGGTATCGGATAGACCTAGAAAAATTTTAGGATTGTTTCGAATAATATCAAAATCTATATAAGGTAAGGTGCGAATGCTATCTTCCCCGCCAATATTGGTAATGATGGCTTTGATAGAAGGTTCCTGTAAGGCCCACATTAAGTCTTCGGCTCTGGCTTTAGGATTTTTATATATCCAATCGGCTGACTTCAAGGCATGAGGAGTTTCGACGACTTCCAATCCAAAAGTTTCTTGCAATTGTTGCTTACCTGCTTGATAACGATGGGGCATATCGCCCGCACCTCCCCAAGATAGGGAGATGGTCGCAATTTTGTCGCCTTTGTTGAGTTTTGGTGGTTTGATCATAGAGAATAGACTTAATCCTTATCTGTTGAATAATAATCTTCTTTCGTATCTTTTTTCTCTCTAATTTTTTTAGAAAAAGCTCTTCTCGCTATTCGTTCTTCTGCAAAGATGCCAGCTACACCATCTCTACTTTTCGTATAGGCCATTGTATTTTTAATAGAGATGGATTCGGCAAAACCAGCCACATCATGATCTGTTCCGATATAGGTAAAGGTCCACTTTTTATTTTCTAATTCTTCTACCAATGCTTTGATGGCTGTTTTTTTATACTCCTTAGAGGCATTTTCCATCCCATCTGTAAGTATTGTTACCAATACATTGCAATGTTTGTTATCTTTTGTCTTTTCTTTTAAATGATGGATGCTTTCGCCCATTGCATCAAATAAGGGAGTACCAGAATTGGGGTTATAATTTTCTCCATTTATCTCTGTTAATTTTTCTGTCGGTTCACAATCTAGGTGGGTAGTTATCTTCCTGCCATTGAAAGACACAAAAGAAATAAAATGCTCTTGTTCAGGAAAATCTTCAGCAACTCCTTGTACTGTTTGTACTAGTTCATTAAATCCACTGATAATAAATTCTTTGATAGAATTCATGGAGCCACTTTCATCTAAAATAATAAGGTTGTATACTTGATCTTTCACTTTCATAATGATGATATTTATTGGTTAGTATTATAAATTCGTTGAAGGTAGGTAGGACTCAGTTATGGGAACTATCCTCCCTTATAATACTTATTTAAAGAATATGGTTCCATTGGTAGTTTATTGATTGATGTAAACAATAACTACTCTACCCTCCACACACACATTATTAAAAAAATCATTACATCTTGCATAAATGGTTCGTTTATCCGCTCTATTGTTTTATACTTTGGCTCAATTCGTGTAGTAAAATCTCTACCAAACACTACATTCCTTTACTAGTATCTTAATAACAAAGGGTTTCTTACCCATTTCTTGTAAAACACGTCTCTAATCCAAACATAGGTTTCTCTATATAACGTCTAACCGCGCTGTTCTCCATCAAACTAATTATCCCCCATGGTTTTCCACAGATTCACGAAGAAAATCCTTTACAAATACCTAACACCTATTCTACTAATTACTGCCTTATCACTTATTCTGAGTGCCTTATCTATTTATTTATTAAACAATAATAATTTATCAACTGCGATTTCTGCCATTTCGCTTCTTTCAAAGAATAAAGTAAAGGAAAAGATCACCTTAGAAAACGAAAAATTTCTTACTCAAATCAATCATAACTTTGATGCCACTTTAGGACGCATTGAAAATGGGATATACCACACCAGTCACATAGTACCGAATACCAAGACTTTTGAAGTAATGGCTACTAATCTCTTAGCAAAAGAGGACTATTTAGAAGGAATTTTCATAACCGATACAAGTGGGATAATACGTTTTAAACAACTAAAAAAAGACGCTTCAATTAATGAGTTACCTACTCCATCCATTACTACTTTTTCATTGGTTGATACACTTCAAAAAGGATACAGTTCAGGTATTGTTCGTCACCAAGAAAAACCTTTTCTCTTATACGCATGTCCTATTCCTGATACAAGCAAACAATATTTAGTAGGCATCATCAATGCCCAGTTTTTGAGTGATAAAATCAATGATTATACACGCGACCAACCGTTCCATATAAGTTTACTAGATAAGAAAGGAGAACTAATATACAATACTTATACTTGTGAGCTTTACGAATCAGATACAAGTGGAATGAAACTGGATATTGCTTCTATTATCGAAGATAAAGAAACTTCTGGTAGCTTTTTTGAAAAAGGATTGACGATATTTGCTACAAATAAACACAATTGGATTAATATCTACTACTTAGATAGTGACGCTTATAAAAAGGAACTCGCAAAAGATGCTTCTATTCTCATGAAGATCTTTGATGTTATGCAACATGCCAATTTAACCGCTCTCATATTACTCATCACAGGGATTATTTTACTAGCCTCTTTTATTGCTTATTTAGTTGCTCGTAGTATCACCAAACCCATCGTAGATTTGACCACTGCTACGACACAAATTGCTGATGGTGATTTCTCCATCCGAGTAGAAAAAAAGAGCGATGATGAAGTAGGTGAACTGACTGATAGTTTCAATGATATGATTGATAAATTAAAACTATCTCGTTTTTCCCTTCAACAAAAGAAATTACAAATTGAGCAACAAGCAAAAGAATTAAAAACATCGAATGCCGATTTAGAAAATTATGCAGTGATGGCCTCCCATGATTTAAAAGAGCCGATCCGCATGATTAGCAGCTATATTCAACTACTCGACAAACGCTATGCTACGCAGCTAGATGACCAAGCCCAATCTTATATCGACTTTGCCTTGGATGGAAGTAATCGAATGCGTCAAATCATCGAGGATCTTCTCACCTACTCTCGAATAGGTAAGAAAAAGAATCTAAAAAAGACATCGATAGATTTAAATATTGCCCTACTCAAAGTCCAGAAAAATTTAGACAAAACGATTCAAGAAAAAAAGGCTTCCATAAAAATGGAGCAACTTCCAAGCATCACAGGAATCCCCTCACAAATTATTTCTTTATTCCAAAATCTGGTTAGTAATGCTTTAAAATATGTAGCACCCAATACGACTCCTAAAGTACATATTTATGCCGAACAAAAAGGCAACTATTACTATATCACCGTAAAAGACAACGGAATAGGTATCCCACAAGAACGATTTCAAGAAGTCTTCGCTATTTTCAAACGCCTACATAGTCGCGAAGAATATGAAGGAACAGGAATTGGATTGGCAATTTGTCAAAAAGTCCTTGATTTTCATGAAGGTGATTTATTACTAGACTCAGAAGAAGGAAAAGGATCGGCCTTTACTGTAAAACTACCAGTACTTGGAGTGCCAATTTAAACTATTGATACAACTTAAAATTGACACCCACTCTCACCACATTTGTGTAAGCTCTAAAAGATCCTCCAACAAAAGCAGATTTGTAATTTACTACACCTACTGAATATCCGAAATACGCCCCTATTCTGTTCCTTGCAATACCAATTTGTACGCGTGGACGAAAATCTGTTCGAATAGTCGTTCTATCTCTTTCTGTTTCAAACTCTCTTGTTGTTGTTTCCGCATACCCCTTTTCCGTCGCTTTCAAACAATATCCATAATCCACTCCAAAATCTAATGTAATTATTTTATCGAATGAAGCAAACTCATAACCTACTCTAGGATATATATTCATAAAATTTAAATTCATATAAGTCCATCCCTCTGCTGGTACCGTTTCATCAATCATACCACCATGCAGCCAAACTCCATCAATACTAATTTTACTTCTCAATACCTCATATCCTACATCCAATCCAAATCTTATATTCGTTCTTGATGTTCTCGTATATCCCACCGATGCCCCATATGATAATCCAAATTTACTACCATACGGATTATTCGTATACCCATCCTCCTTTTCAAGATTGTAATTTATTATTTCTGTAGCTTCCGCCGACTCCCCATAAAATCTAGTCATCCCCGAATTCAACTGTACATTTACGCTCGATTTCTGTCCAAACATCTGTAAACTTGCCACTAACAATACTCCAATTACCAAATACTTTTTCATCTCTTTCTTTTTAAAATTAGTAGGGTACATAGAATAATGACTTCAAAATGATCGTGTAAGGTTGCCAAGCATATATATAATCTACAAATAATTTGGAGGTATCCTTAGTTGAGTCGTTAATCGTGCTACCACTTCTTTTTCTTAAACCACGACTGTTTTTTTACATTATCCATAAAGTCATCGTCCTCCTCATCTGTATCCAATCTGAAACGACTGTTATTATTAGATTTCGAAGAAGAGGAAGACGCATTATTATAACTCCATCGAATAGTTGTATCGCTAGGGCGAAGGGCAAATGGAAGGGTGATTTGTTTGCGCGCGCGAGTAACAGCGACATAGAGCAGATTGACCTCCTCATTGAGTTTTTTAATATCTAATTTGTCTTTTTGCTCGTCTTGTAATTTTTTGATTTTTTCTTCGGTGATAAAATCATTGGTGAGTGTTACCAAATCATATTCCATTCCTTTGCAACGATGCGTTGTGGAGAAAATCATATCTGCTGTCTCTCGCTTCTCCGTTGGGACATGTATTCCTTTCAAACGATTTACATAACCAGGTAGTTTTCCTTCATATTTTTTAACCATTTCTATGAGCATTCCCATTTCGTTATCCTCTGTTTTTTCCACATAATCTTCTAATTCATTGAAGTGCTTCATTTTTTGTAGGAGCTTATTTCGAATGCCTTTTCTTCTTCCTTGATATAGACTCAATACATCATATACCGATGCACCTTCATCGGCATAGGTGTAGGAACTAAAATTGCCTTCGAAGTAAATACTTTTAGCCGCTCGCTTTTCGATAACCTGCTCAATAGCCGCAGCTAATAGGCTGAGATTGGTACGTGAAAGGACAGCATGACTTGCTTCGCTTTCTGGCCGCCCCACTCCTTTGATATACAAGGAATCATCGTAATCGCTAAAAAGGCGTTTGAGGTCGAGAAAGCGCATAGCTAGTGTGGCAATTTGTGGATTGAAGCGGAAGCTAGTACTGAGGGTAAAGGCAGGAAAATCGACTTGTTCGAGGGAGTTGACTGCATATCGCCAACTGTAAATTTGCTGGTGTGTGTCGCCCACTATCACTTTCTTAGCGCGCTGCTTCAAAAAGACATCGAGCATAACGGGGGAAGCATCTTGCCCCTCATCAAATAAAATATAATCGAATGGGAGTTGTGGGGATTGAAGTTGAAATTGCTTGAGGTAAAAGTCGTGTGTGATGGGCATTTCTCCCCTATACATTTTGGCAAGAAAGGTACGCGTATAGTGGATGATTTCCTCGTAGAACTTCTCCGCAAATTTTTGGGCTTTGGTGTCGAGGGTGGAGAGGTAATCAAGTTCGAGTACTTTGCGAGCAGGGCTATTGCAAAAGTAGGCAGCCAATTGGTTAATGTGTTTGGCTAAAATATAGTTAAAGGAATTGTCTTTATTTGGTGGGGCTTCCATCTCGAGGCGTTCTACCAGTTCGAAGCTTTGGTAGCCATTGGGCTGTAATTGATACTTTTGGCGATTGAAAGCTTGTTTATAGGCTAGTGAGTGGGCTGTTTCTACACGAACATTTCTCAATCCTGCTTCAGCAAATCGCTTTTCGGCTTCGAGTCGTACCGACTTGTTAAAGGCAAGATAAAGGATGCGTGAATTGGTGGGGCGAGTTTTCGCCAACTCAATGAGGGTGGTTGTTTTACCTGATCCCGCGACGGCATTGACTTTCATATTGTTGTCAAAGTCGATGACGGCTTGTTGTTCGGGAGTTAAGGGCATGGACAATGAGTGAGTGGTTGAGTGAATGAGTGGTTGAGTGAGATACGATAACTCGACGTCTGTACAAGCCTCTCGCCACGATTAAAATAATATTAGTGTACCAAGATGCGTACTTCGTCAGCCTTCTCGTGTAATCCTTTTTGGAGTTGGCTAGTAAGGCTATCAGTCATTTCACGGAAGCTATCTTCATTTTCAGCCAATTTGGTTCGAATATTTTTTTCGAGTTGCGAGCGATTCGACTTGCTGTGAATAACCTTTTCAATGTCATTATTCGAAAAGACGCGGTTGCGAATGAAGCGCGGCATATCCCAACTGGCAATCCATTCTTTGGTCATATCACCTACAAAGCCTGCGAGTGGAAGAGCTAATATAAAACCTAGAATCCAACCAATAGGTCCAGATATAAGTAGTGCCATTCCTCCACCTCCTAATAAGGAAGCAAATACAATAGATACCACCAACACCACTAAGCCCGCAATTCCTTCTAATAAGTCGCTATTTTTGGTATTGAGGGCAAACTTGAGGTCATTGAGCGATAGTTCGGGAGCAATATTTAGTGAGCCTGTAGGGAGGTAATATTTTTTACAAATTTGATCGGTATTATAGACTAAATCTCGTCGAACGGGTTCGAACCAGCGTTTACAGGCTTTATAAATTTTCTCGGCACAATCATCACTTTCCAACCAAGCCGAGGCAATATTTTCTGCATAAGGTTGTACTTCGCTGAGTGTTTTAAGACGTCCTGCTCGCCATTCTTCCAGTCCTTTTTTTACCCCTAGTTCCATCACGTTATCAATAATTACTGGAACAATTCCATCAATGAGGGCGGGTTCGTGTTGCTGAATAATCTCGGGAAGCTCCATGGCACAAAAGGTATCTATGACGCTCATAAATTCTAGGGTGCGTAAATCCCAGCGTCCGACATAGGTGAGTCCTTTGGCGATGGCAAAGGCAGGCTCGGCATCGGCAATAATACGGATCTCTTTTTCGGGGAAAACGCTTCGGGTAATATCGCGTACAAAATCCATACGGGAGGCTCCTCCTGTAAAGAGGAGTGTGCGAGCCATGAGCCGCTCTTCTTCCATCTTTTGACGGGTTTCTTTGAGAAGAAAACGGAGGGTATCTTTCCAGCTTCTTTTGTTATAAATATCTAATCGTTCATTGATGACCTTTTCAATCATTTTGCGATCTACATGTGCGCGGAAAGTATAAATACCTCCTACATCTACCAATTTGACAATGGGTTGATCGGCGAAATCTTCTGATTGGTTGAAATAGGCTTCTTTTGCTTCTCTACAAGCAATAAGGCATTTGGCTTTTAGGTCGCGACGATCTTTAAATACTTTGCGGAGATCACGTCGATCCTTATTGATGGATAGGTCGAGGGAATGTTTTAGGATGCCTTCGTCAATCATGGCAGCCCCTAGTGGAATACCAAAGTCAAAAGGTTGGTGTCCGCGTCCACCTTTTACGAGGGTGAGGTCGGTTGTAGACGAACCCAAATCTATGACTAGTACATTATTGCTGAGTTCGCCAATCGTTAATAAGCCTCCTTCGCGTGCTTGCATGAAAGCCGCTCGTGATTCGGGTACTACTTTGATATGAATATCATCAACATCTTTCAATACTTTTTGATAGGCTTCTAACAAAGTATCTCCTTGAAAGGGCATCGTATTCCAAGCAGAGGGGCAACCGACTACATAGAAGGAGTCTTTCTCTCCTCGAATGGTATTTTTTTCGATGAGGTAATCGACAACGGCTTTAAAAAATTGGTGGATAGATTCTCTGGCTTCTGCTTGGCTAAGGTCGGCTGTTTTGAAACCGATGTCTAGCATTTTGACCCCTTGTAGTTTCGTCGCTACTTCACCAATAACGACTTTGCCTGTTACAGGATGTTGTCCAATGGCGGTGATTTGCGATTTTTTTCCGAAGATTTCCAGCATTTGTGGGTCTTCGTTTTTGTGTACTGATACTTTGGCAATGGCTGTTTCGCCATGTCCAAGGTCAAAACCAATTATTTCACTTATTTCTTTCATATGGGCGATTTGACGGTTGAACGGTGTAACGAGGGAACGGTTGAACGGTGAAACGAGGGAACGGTTTACGATTTTCGTTTCATCGTCG
>JAHDHP010000009.1:12708-32587 GCA_020631245.1 Bacteroidota bacterium
GGAACGGTTGAACGGTGAAACGAGGGAACGGTTTACGATTTTCGTTTCATCGTCGGACGTTTAACCGTTTAACCGTCGGACGTTTAACCGTTCAACCGTTCCATCGTTATTAGGGTTCCAGAACAAGTCCTTGCCCTAGAAGCTTGCCATCTTGTAGCATAGCAGGCTTATGTGTTTTAGCTTTTCGAATGCGTTTAAGACTTTTTTCAAAATCGAACCAATTGGCAGGTGGAAAATCTTTTCCTGCTTCATAATCAACAAAGGTAATTTTTTGTTGTTGCAATATAGGCTCTAAGTTCTGAATTCTTTCTAATAAGATGTCAGATTTTGCATTTCGGTAGTCGGTGACCAGTTGATGTAGGTGTTGCAGGAGTTCTGCATTGTACTCTACTTCTTGTTCTTCTGTTTCTTTATGTTCTACGAGTGGCACTGCATCAATGGCATAATCAATAGAAGTGAGTGCATCTTGAACAAATAATAGGAGTCGATCTGTATCAATTTGTGTATTGACAGGTACTTCTATATTGTAGATGTTCTTTTTGTCTTGTTTGCGTTTTCTACGTTTTTGGAAGTAATGATAGCCCTCCAATCCTAGTGCTACTATAAGAGCTACGAGAATGACGGAATCAAAGATGTTACCTGAAAAGATGAGTAATGCAATAACCGAACCTAGTACGAGTGTAAACTGCATTTGTCGATAGGTGAAGTTACCTACACTTGGCAGTGTACTCGTTTCTATTTTTTGGTATACATCGTAGGCATTAACGGGTTGGAAGTTAATGGTGGTGATGCTCATAATAGACGCTTTGAGTGCATCTACCATAGGAGTAGCTACTCGTGCTTGTGGCAGTGTCAACTCTTCTCGATATTCTTGAAATAAGTTGCTAAGATAATTTCTTAGTTTATCAGAAAGCTCTTCAGTTTGACTGATTGATGACAACTCTTTTTCTAATTGTTTGTATTCTTCCTGAAAGCGTTGTGAAAGATTTTTCATGGCTAATTATTTGGTGAATACTTAGGTATGTATGAATTATTTAGGAATTAGTTATCCTTAAAGGTATTGTTTTTGCTCTTTTTTTTAAGACGTACTATTTATTAACTCGTTACAATTAAAAAAGGTGCGATTTTTGTAGTAAAAAAGCTAGACTAGTAAAAATAAAGTCAATATGAGTGCTTATTTATGTTGTTATTCCGACTAATATAAATACTCATTCTGGGGCTTTCAAACCCCTAATAATGTTTTAGGTTATAGAATTATAAAGGTTTTGCAATATTTGCAAGACCTTTTGTTTTTTGGACCACACTTCTTTTCAATCAACGTGTCGCCTCTATGAGGCTAAAAAATCGTTGCGTAACGCTATGCAATCATCCTGTGATCCAATCATCGTTTTTCGCGTGAAGGATAGTAGTGGTAGCTTGGTGAAACAGCCGCTTTTGTGAAGCAATGCCTAGCAGGGCTGACAGCGGAAGACACTGCTAGGCATCTGCTGAACTAGCGGGTGTGAGACAACTACAAACGGATAGCCTGACCTGAAACAGGGATTGAGGGAGGATGGTTTTCTTTCCCATCTCAGACGTTTCACGAAACGTCTCTACATAACCCACATTTCCCGAAACCCTGTGGAAGGGCACGCCCAAAAATATAATAAAAAACTACCATTTATTGAGAAAATGTGTGTATATTGTGCAAAATTCAGAGATTAAAAATTATCACAACTATTTAACATCCAGCTACTTATATCCGATTTAGCCTTTTTTTTGTTAAAAAAGTACGTATTTTTTGAAAAAAGTTCTGTTTTGCCCCTCCTTATTACGTCTTATCTTGCAATCGTAATCACTTATCCTATTTTACTAATCCCGATAAAGTTCTAAATCATTAGCTGATGATTCGGAGTTTTTTAAAGGAATTATTTTATCAAGTTAAAAAGAGAATTACAATGAAAAATTTAGTGGCATTAGTGTGTTTATTATTAGCAACAGGTACTGTTAGTAATGCACAAACGGTAAATGGTTTTCGTCAGGATCAATTAGTGCAAACCAGAAGTGCAGGAACACTTGAACTTTGGATGAGTGAGCCTTACGATGATGGGACAGGTATTTATACGATGGATTATGATTTGGAGTTGCTGAATTTTGGACTTAATAAATCTAATGTTCGGGAAATTCGTTTTTTTATGAAGGTGACTGAAGAGATTCAAGGTGTTGGAGGTGGTCCTGTGACAACTTATATAGATGTTGATTGTGATGAATACATATTTTGTAAGGGTAATACGACGACGACTTGTACTGTTCCTAGTCATACCGGAGCAAAAGAGATTATTATAGATACACCAACTGGTATTTGCCATATTGACAGAAATGGCGGCAGTCATGTGTCACGAGCTTCTGGAACTGTAGAAGGCTTGGTAGGAGAGGAAATGACGCTAGGATTGAATCAACTACGTCCTCCTTGTGAAGGAAGTCCTTTACATTGGTCTTATACTTCAGAAGGATGGGGAGGAGTTGTAACAATGGCTAGTGGAGCTACTTACGATTTGAATATAATAGGGACACAACATTCTCTATTAGAGATTGCATGTTCTGCTAAAAAGGGAGATGTATCACTTGAAGATACTGGACTTAATATGTCTTTATTTCCGAATCCTGCCATGGATCGTGTGCAATTGGATATAGAAGGTGATGGGGCATTAGAACTAGTGATTACAAATATAGCAGGGCAAGTTATACAAGAGTCAGTACATGATGTAATAGAATCACAACGCTTATTTTTAGAGTTAGACCATTTAGAAGCAGGAGTATATGTAGTACAGGTAAGTGATGGTGTACGTGTTAAACAGGAAAAATTGGTAGTGATGAAGTAGTTTTATTTAACTTAGTTCTTGAATTTTATCAGAAAGCCATCTCTTGTATGCAATACGAGGGGTGGCTTCTAGTTTTTGTGTTAGTTTGTTAATGACTCTATTTTTTTTGCTCTTATGCCTTTCTTCTGTTAATAAGTTTACAAAGCTGATGAAATTGAGGTTAGCTTTTTTTATTGGTTCTGCTATATTTTTTTCTCTCCTTAGAAAGCTTCGGAAGTTTTTTGCAAAGTCGTATAAACTCAATGCGGCATCATTACCCAATTCATAATAACAAAATAAAGTCATGCATTTGGCTAGTATTTTATAAGTAACATTAGGAAAAGTTACCTCCTGCAATCGCAGTAATGCTTCTTTATACTGTTTTCGATGATAAGCCAATAGGGCTTGATTATAATTGAGGGCAGCATCTTTTCTTATTTCAGGTAATAGGTTACTATATTCCTTAATAAAGTTTTCTACCCAATCATATTTTTTCAGGACACATGCTGTATGAATAGTATGATTGAAGAGTCCATCACTGAATGGTTTTTCGGTAAAAAAGATCCTAGTTTCAATACCGTATTGGTAGAGTTGAAATAACTCTTCAATATAACTACTATCGCTACTACAAAGAGTTTGGCAATAGTTGATTAAGAGTATTAAAAAGTTGTATTGTTCTTGAAATGTAAAAGAGTCTCTATTTTCGAGGATAAGCTCTTTTAAGGGGTGGTAATAGGTAAAATCTCCATTTTTGAAAGCTACTATGAAATAGTAATAAATAGGGATGAGCGGGTTTTCTGCTGGTAGGTCTTGAGCTAGTTGATTTAGTATTTCTTCGAGTACAAAAGGTTCTTTTTGTTCTTCTGCGATGATAGAAGAACGATTGATGTTTTCACATGCGTATTTGAGTTTATTTCCAATATAAAAGAGATCTAGGTGATTTGTTAGATTGTTGAAACTATCAATGTCCTTGGCCCATTTACGCGTATTAGGGTGGGCATAAATTTGTTTATTGATTAGGTATTGTTGATAAAAATAATCATTGTCTTTGTTTGTACTTTCCTCTAATGTTTTAAGGTGTTTACGTGCTTGATTAAAAAAGTGTTTATCTACTTTTCGGTCTCCTAGGTACTTTCTATGTAGTAGATTTTGTAGTCCTTCTTCTTTCTCTAATTGCAATTTTATCACATATTGTTCAAGCTCTTGATATAGCTCCGACATAGGAACGAGTATCTTTTTTCGGTCGTAGTTTTTGCTTTTAAAAATCGACTGATAAGCTAACTCTTTTGACAATTTCTTATGGTCTAAATTAGGATGATACTTTTTGATGTACTCATATAGTTTGATGACATTCTTATTTGGGTTTTGTGCTTGGAGATATTTGCCCAAATCAAGGAATTCCTTGCGGGTCAAACTTATTAAATAATCGAATAACTTGCTTTTTTGCATAATAAAAAGGAAACAAATGTCAGGAAGATAAAAATTTACCATACAAAAAACAACACACTGACTATCAACACTTTAAAGTAGCATAGCATTGTTTTTCCGCTCTCTTTTGGCTTTTTTTTCTCGGATTTTCCTCCAAAAATACTGTTTCGTAGGCGTTCTACCAAGTTTATATTTGCATTGTACAAAAGAGGAAAACACTTCTTCTTAAAATGGTTGAACGAATAATAAAAAAACCATTTGTTTTATTGATTTGCGCAAATCGAAATTTCAGGGCAGTGGAAGCCGAAAAGCTGCGAAGGGTTTTTAACCTGATTTTATAAAAGAGTAGGCATTTAACTCAGTAAATTGAATAAGCTATGAAAAAGTTATTAAGTGCAATGTTAGTATTGCTTGTATTTGCGACCTCTTGTGAACAAGAAGTTTTAACCGAAGAAGCAAGTTCTGATTATATGGTAAGTACAACTACTGTGGAAGATGGCACACAAGGAAAAAGACGTTTAGTAAGGTCTCTAATTCCTAATATTATAGTAGACGATATTACACCTGACAATATGCGTGTATTTGTCACTTTAGACGATTTGACAGTATTACACTACCTCGACGCACAAAATAATGGTTTGTATTTTCACTACACCAGTCAATATGGTGTAACCTATACTTTCCCTTCTTCAACGATGGCGCAAGGACACCAATTACCCGAATGTGCAAATTACACACTTATCGTAACAACTGGTAGTAGTATCAATACACCTGGCGACAATGAATCGGATGAATATGGTCCATTTCCAGTATTATGGGACGATCCAACGTTGTGTTAATACACCAATAAACAAGCAATTATTTTATTTGGCTATCTCATTTTTTAAATAAGAGAAATTTATTAAATCAGATAACCTTTCCCTCCAAAAAATTTACAACATGAAAAAGCTATTAAGTATTATAATGCTATTGAGCATATTTTTGACCTCTTGTGAAAAGGATGACCTACTTGGAGTTACTCCATTAGATGAAGAGGAGACTACTGAACAAGTAGAGATGCAAGGAAAAACAGGAATTGACCACTTAGTAATTTATGCGAGAGGTCCTGAGATAGAAATTGATCGAATCCATGCATTTAGTGGTGGTTTGTCGGTCATTTTGACCAGTGCAACAATTGACTACTACGTCACACAAGGTAATGGTCCGCTTTACTTTCACTTTACCAATTTGTTGAGTGGTCAAGTGTATACTTTTCCTAGACAACGTGGCTACCAATTACCCAAGTGTAATTATTATAGTGTAAAAGTAACAACCAACAGTGATCCGAATGCTAGCAGTTACAATTCTTCGGGCGTTCATACCGCTTATGTAGGTTGTAAGTAGATAGCTGAGGGCTGGAAATAATTTATGTGATTAGAACTGTTAATTTTTTATCCTTTCAAATGAAGGCATCACTCTATGGAGTGGTGCTTTTTTATTTTAGCCCTTCACCATCCCCATCGGATCTCTCCGCATAAAAATATAATCAGAAATAGGAGGATGAATATCATGCTCCCGCAAATCAGTCGCAATTTGCCCACGATGATGCGTACCATGATTAATAATGTGCAAATAAATCTCCTGAACGGTATTCTCATAAGGATACCCTTTACTATTCTTGTACTGAATCACTTCCTCCAAACCAAAATGCTTCGGAATACTCAAATACCGTTTCGTTCGCTGATGTAAACGATCATTAAGAGCCGTCAAATCAACAATTTCATGCAATTGCCACACGTCGAACAAAGGCGTTTCTTGATGAATACGATTCAACCAAATTTGGTGAGCATTAAGGATATGGCTAAATAATAAGTGCGACTTGGGAGGTACTTCTGGCACTTGCAAAAAGGTATGAATGAATAGTTGATTGATTTCTTGGTTATAATCAAAAAAGTCGTTTAATAAAAAGGTAGACATAGTAAGAAGTTTAGAGTAAAAAGCAAGGGGGTCAGGCTTTAGGAGTCAGGAGTCAGATTTTGTAGGGCGCAGACCTATGTGTCTGCCCAGAAGAGACGATATACATTACTAAATATAATCAACTAAGGGTTCACTTCTATGGAACCTGACTCCTGCAACCTGTCTCCTGCCCCCTCTCCTCTATTCCTCCTCCTCACTTTGCGGATTCTCAGGTCGCATTTGTGGAAACAACAACACATCCTGAATAGAAGAAGAATTGGTCATAATCATCGCCAAGCGGTCGATACCAATACCGATACCAGCCGTAGGTGGCATCCCATATTCTAAAGCCCGCAAGAAATCCTCATCCAATACCATTGCTTCTTCATCACCACGTTTGCCCAACTCCAACTGCTTTTCAAAACGCTCCCGTTGATCAATCGGATCATTCAACTCCGAGAAGGCATTACAAATCTCCTTACAATTACAAATCGCCTCAAAACGCTCCGTCAATCCAGGCTTATCGCGATGTTGCTTGGCCAATGGCGACATTTCAATCGGATAGTCCGTAATAAAAGTAGGTTGAATCAATAAATGTTCACATTTCTCCCCAAAAATCTCATCAATCAATTTACCACGTCCCATTGATTCATCTTCAGGTACATGCAATTGACGAGCTGTGCGACGCAACTCATCCTCATCCATCTCCGAAATATCAATTCCTGTATAATGCTCAATCGCCTCATACATCGAAAATCGCTTCCACGGACGCTTAAAATCAATCATATTCTCCCCTACCTGTATCTTCGTATCACCATGCAAAGCAATCGCAACATGCTCCACCATCGCCTCTACAAAATCCATCATCCACTTATAATCTTTATAAGCCACATACAGCTCCATCATCGTAAATTCTGGATTATGGAAACGACTCATTCCTTCATTTCTAAAATCCTTTGCAAACTCATACACCCCTTCAAATCCCCCCACAATCAACCGCTTCAAATACAACTCATTCGCAATACGCAAATAAAGCGGCATGTCGAGGGTATTGTGATGCGTTTTGAACGGACGAGCCGCAGCACCACCATATAAAGGCTGTAAGATAGGCGTTTCCACCTCCAAGTAACCTTTATCATTCATAAAATTACGCATCGCCTGCACCATTTGACTACGCTGTATAAAGGTCTTACGCACATCCGTATTCACTGTCAAATCTACATAACGCATGCGATAACGCTGCTCAGGATCACTAAAAGCATCATACACCTCCCCATCTTTCTCCTTCACCACAGGAAGTGGACGCAAAGACTTACTCAACAAAGTCAAACTAGTCGCATGAATCGACGTCTCTCCCGTCTTCGTCTTAAACACATGCCCTTTGATTCCGATATAATCACCTAAGTCCAATAATTTCTTAAACAACTTGTTATATAAGTTCTTATCCTCTCCAGGGCAAATATCATCTCGACTCACATAAATCTGAATCTTCCCTACCGAATCTTGTATCACCGCAAAAGACGCCTTACCCATTACCCGTTTTCGCATCAAACGACCTGCAATACTCACTTCCTGAAAATTGCCTGCCGTTTCATCAAATTCTGCTAGAATAGTTGCTGTATCCGCATTCACCTCAAATGTATCTGCTGGATACGGATCTATTCCTAAATCTCGAATGCTTTGTAGGGCCTCTCGCCGCACTAGTTCCTGTTCGGTTAATTCTCGCATGTTTATGCTTTCATTTATTTAATTTAAAAATAAGATTGCAAATTTAAGACATAATGTAATGGTTAAAAAATAAGTTTCCATCTTAATCCATATTTGAAAGATATTTTATGTCAAGAGTGACGTATTTGAGGAAGATGATAATATAAACTCAATACCTCAATCACCCAACAACTCAATTTCTGGGCGTGCCCTTCCACAGGGATTGAGGAACTTAGTGTTACAGCTAAACACTAACCCAATCCCTCAACAACTCAGTCCCTCAATCCCTGTTACAGGTCGGGCTATCCACTAATAGTTGGTTCACACAAGCTGGTTCAGCTATTCACCTAGCAGTGTCTTCCGCTGTCAGCCCTGCTAGGTGTAGCTTCACTACGCTTCTGTTTCACCAAGCTACCGTTTCTATCCCTCACGCAGTCTCCTCCTGGGAGGAGATTTAGAGGTGGGTTCATGATTGGATGATTGGTTGACTGCATGATTGGATGGGCGTTACGCTAATATCTTAATACGTTGTTTTTTTGTCCCAAAGGGACTTAAGCTATAACTTGTGGCATCGCCTCAAGCAATTAAGATAAACACGAACAATTCATGTCCTGAAGGGACAAAAGCACTAATACCATAGAGCCTGTGGAACAAAGCAAGCTTATGACTCATTATACATAACTTATTATCAAACAAATCGCTTTTTCAATCATTCCATCATTAATCGTCACAAAAAAAGGCAAGCACCCTCTCGGATGCCTGCCCTAATTCAATTCAAGTCTAAGAGATAGCAGAAGTATGATACCTCTACTATCAATAATGTGTAATTATTTGGAGATAATTAACTTATGGTTAACCGTTTCTCCGTCCTCTGTTGTCATATTGATAAAGTAAACACCTACCGGTAAATGACCTGCCTCAAATGGGATTTCATAAGCCGTTTGAGCATCTACTTCTCCTGTATATATGTCAACAATCTTTTGGCCTGTCAATCCAAATAATGCCACATTTACATGTACATCTTTGGTAAGACCAAACTCGATAGTAGTCGCATCAGTAAATGGATTTGGATAAGCAGTTAAGCTATTCGTAGAAAGATCTAACTTACCACGACCACTAGGACGTTGACATTGTATCCAATACCAACCTTCTGTTACATCTCCCATAGCAACACTTTCTCCTGTACCAGCTGTAGCAGTTTCCGTAACTGTTACAGCATACCAACCATAAGGCAGATTCTCAATACAGTTCATACCCATACCTGACATTGGTTGTCCACCATTCCATGTAAATGGACCTGTCCAATCATACATAAAGTCAGGAGTATCACCATTTTGAGAACCACCATTTGCTTCTAAACAAATTTTTCCTTCTCCTATAGTTCGAGTAATACAGTTATCATGTGTGATGTCTGCTGTTTCGATATCTAGTACTGGATTATCACCATCATTCGTACCATTATTATCGTTGGTGAATTCCCAAATATCATCAGTACATCCATTTCGATCAGTAATCGTAACAGACCAATAAGCATTATCATCATACTCTACTCGTAAAATCGCACTATCTAAGCGTTGGTAAATAATCGCTGGTCGCACGTATCCAATTTCATCCCACTCATAAGTATATGGAGGAGTACCACCACTAATACACATTTCACGCTTGTTATAATGGAATGGAGAAGTTCCACCTTGCTCTCCTTCGTAAGTTTGCACATTACATTCTTGCGACAATGCATTCGGCATATATGTTACTGTGTAATCAGAGAAGTCAAAACAACCTTCAAATGGGCTTGTACATGCCATTGCTTCTGCAATAGTAGTAGCTGCACCAACCACTTCATTGACTGCTGGTGGCGAAGGTACTGTAATACCTACTGGTAAACAAGCTGCTTCTGGTGGGTTACTTAAGAATACATTATAGTTATAGAAATAGTAATCTACTCCATAACCATTGTAGTTGGCAAAATCAGCATAAGGTATTGAGAATGGACGGATGTCATTTACTAATGTTCCAGTACCATCTGTTTCTGCCACTAAAATAACATCATAAATAGTACCTGATGCATCAGCAACAATCACATAAGTTTGATAATTTGGTAATTGCAATGTTCCTACATCGCCCATAAAATCATCTAATACAGGGAAGGTAACAGGATCACCATCTCCAATTTGATCACCAGTAGCTGGATCAATTTCTGGAGGACAACCAAACTCAGAATCAATAACGCCTGCTTCCGCTAAACAACATACATAACCACGCTCAAATTCTACGACACTACAAGTAATATTATCTGGATCATCTGGATCAACAACACCATTCGTAAATGCATCAATAGCTGCTGGATTAGTGATAGTTAACGTAAGATCACCGATCGTTCCTGGTAATGGAGTTGAGATACCATCATACGTATAACCACTTCCATAAGGATCTAAGAATAATCCGCCAGAATTATCAGCAAAATAATTATTACCATCTTCATCCGTAACTTCTAACTCATATACATCAGGACATGGGTTCAATAAGTTTACTTGACATTCTACAGGATCATTTGGATACCAAATATCTGGAATAGCAATTTCTGGCCATACTGTTACAGTTACTTGACCAGCAGGGATATAAGAATCTGTACCCATTGGGTCATATCCTACTTCCGCACCAGGATTCGTTCCTGTTTGACCAGGAGCAAAAGCACCATCATGGTCACCATCACAACGTAAGAAAGCATAAATCGTGTATTGTGCAGGATCACACTCACTAGCAGAAACCATAGCAGCATCTGTATAAGGTGCATCAGTTAATGGATCAGGACCTAAGAACCAGTCTACACCATCTCCACCTGCATCTGCTCCACTTCCAGCATCATCCGTATTTAAAGCAACATCAGTGTCAGCATCAATATTCAAGTTTGTATTTGGGCTATTGATTTCTAATGCTGGTAAGTCACCAAAAACAGGTGTAACACTTGGTAAATCTTCATTTGGACCAGGTTGCGCGCTTGGTTGGTTCATACCACATAACTGGTAATCAGTATTGGCATCCGTAGAAGCAGGACAACAACCTACAATTTCAATCTCATCAACAAAAGGACAGTTACCATCACTTAATCCATCAATAATTACGATTTCGTAAACACCACCAGGTAAACCATTTACAGGCACACCACTTGCATCACCAGGTGTGAAAGAGAAGCTTGTAGATGCACTTGGGCTAGTAGAATGCGTATATAATGCAGAAGGTACACCAGGAATACCTGTTCCTGCTAATGGTCCTTCAATTGTTACGGTATAACCAGGAGTTGGGTTATCATAACCGTTTGGACAATTAGGATCAAAACCACCTGATACATTGTCAATATTAATACTTCCACAAGCTGGTGTAGAAAGATCAGCTGTTACTAAATCATAAATGTCTACACGAATAATTTCCTCACAATCAATTCCTGTATCAGTCCCATCATCATCGTATAGGTCATAGGTAAAATGAATGTCGTGAGAACCACAAGGTAATAAGTTACCAGCATCATCAAGGTTAGTAACAATAGAACCATCAGCAGGTACTGTACTTGTACCAATTAAAGTTCCTACTCCTAAACCACCATCAATAGTAATGGTGTAATTTCCTAAACCATAATTATCACCTGTATTAATACCAGAACCAGTTCCATTTGTAGCCGTAATGATATCAGTTGTTCCAGGATGGTCTGGTTGTCCACCTGTTACATTAATACTAATTTGGTTATTCAAATCACAACGCTCACCAGTACTTTGAAGCGCAATTGGCTCGTAAGCCTCCGCTTGGAATGTAGCACCACATCCAATAGCATCAGCTACTACTACATCATAGGTACCTTCCGCTAAACCTGTAAAAGTCATAGGAAATTCTAAAGCAGTGGTAATAGTTTGAGAACCTTCAGTACTACCTGCAATAGTAACAGTATATTGAGGTACAGAACCTGCACACCAAGTTACGGCCGGATCTTGTCCACCAGTAATACTATTTACTACAATTTGGTTAGCATCACAAGAGTAAGTGAATTCAATATTGAAAGGATCATATACTTCTGCTGTTGTTTCTTCTGGTCCACAACCAGTTCCAAGATCATCATTAACTGCTATTGTATGGCAACCAGGAGTTTGATTAGTAAAGGTAAAAACACCTCCATCCGTAACGGTTCCAATTGCAGGAGTTGCTGCTACACCATCAATAGTGAAGCTGTATTCTGAAGCAGGATTAGCTCCAGTACCCGCTAAGTCAGGATAACCACCCGCTACTGTTACCGCAAATTCGTTTTGGTTACATCCAGTCGAAGATTGAGCGATTGTCATTTGAGAAGCGACACAAACTGTAAAAGTAATATCAGCACCTTGACAGTAGTCAATCATTGGAGGGTCATAAGTATTAGGACCATCTGCTAAGTAGAAAGGCGTAACAGTAATCGTTGCTTCGTTACCAGTACCACCTGCAGCACCACCATCAGCTGTAAAAGCAATTGGACTACCAGAAGCAACAGAACCGCCATTGGTAGCATCACCATCTGTTGAAGCAGCTAAAGCAGGATCACCAATCGAAGTATTATCTACCGCCCAGTCGAAGCTATATGCACCTGCTGTTGCTAATGGATCAGTTACCTCTGTCAATACTTGACTAATAGCATCTGCATCACAAACCAAAATCTTATCAACAGGAGTTACTACTGGATCTGGTTCTTTGTAGATATAACAACATTTAAAAGAAACATCTAAACAAATACATGGATCCACATCAGATGCATTTAATAATTCATCTAAGGTAGTGGCACCTGCAAAGAAAGCATCAGAAACACCATCATTCGCATATTCAACACCCGCTACAGTACAAGCAGTACCTACTGTTTGTGCTGATAAATCGAAAGTAGAGTTTGCATCTACTGCTACAATATTACCACCATCAATTAAGATATATGTTTGTGTATAATCAGTATTTCCTGTATTCGCAAAAGTTACATCTGGTGCATCATACATCGTTGCATCTGCACAAGCATATTGCACACAAGAACATTCTCCTACATCAACTACTTCATAAGTAGCAGAACAGCCCAATGCATTAGCATCAGTGATAGTTGCTGTTAAAGTACCTGCAGTAGTTGTTGGAATTGGAGCAGGTCCATCAAAGGTAAATACTAAATCAGTTGTATTGGTTGTAATACTTCCTGTAATCGGTCCACTTAAATCAATCGTTCCAGCAAGTGGAAGTGGTCCATCAAGAGATACGACTACCTCATAGGTATATTCATCCACATCACCAACTGGATTATTGTCCCCATCAGGATCACCATTACATTTGATAGGCACTAGTTCTACCGTCATAGTAGGATAAACAGCTACAGAAGTAGCTACAGCAGGACTACGACAAACAACATCCGCTCCACTACAACTAGTATTGTAAATTTCTTCACATACAGCATAAACTGTCGTAAATCCAGCTGCATCAAAAGGACTTCCGGTTCCAATTTGAGTGGTAGCAGCAGCATCAGAATACCAGTAAATGGTAGTAGAAGTAGGTGCAGCATCATTATCTACAGCAGGAGGTACACAAGTAGCAGTTACTTCTGCTAAAGCTCCTGCACAAGCTGCCACCCCCGTAGTAGTAACTGTAGGAGGATCATCTTCCTCAATTGTCATATCCACAGTTGCACTAGCTCCACAATTATCGGTTACTTGTACCGTATAAGTACCTGATGGGAGATCACAAAACTGTGTACCAGTTTGAGTTGGACGAGTTTGTGGACCTGCCGATATTTCATAAGTATATGGAGCACAACCATTACCACTAGCCTCAGTTACCTGTATAGAACCATCTGAATTACCACAGTGGGCATCAGTAGTACCCGTACCATCTAGTGCTATATCGGCTTGTAAATCAAGGCTTAAATCGGGGAGGGTAAAAGTGCCAGTTTCATCACAACCTGTACCAGGGCCAGTTCCCCCTTCTAAGCCAGTAGTACCTACAGAAGTAGGTAGTGGTTGGTTGGGATCAAAAGAAATGACCAATTGCAAATCTACCGAAGCACCATTAGCCCCTCCACCGGCACATAAGTCATTCAAGATAGGTGCATTAGAAGAAAAACTAGCACTACTGCCAGTATAACTTACATCGTGTCCAGTACCACTACAAGAATCAAAAGTAGTTCCTGCATTAGCGTCTCCTGTTGTACCTGTTCCTGCATCAGTAACTACTACATTAGTAATGGTTCCTGCATTAAAATCTAAGGTAAGGGATTCGGTATCAGCCAATCCTCCTTGTACTTCTGTAGTAAAACTCACATCAACCATACAAGTTGTACAATTAAAGGCTGCACTAGGAGGAGCAGCAAAAGCATTTGAATAATGACAAGCATAAGTTCTCTGACTAAAGACCATCAGAGACAATGCCATCAATATAAAGATATATTTATTGATTGTTTTCATTTTATAAATTTTGATCTATTAAATTAATTATCTCTGATTTTCTTAATAATCACCCGCACCTGCTGCACAATCATCCGTTACTTGGAAGGTACATTCGGTAGAAACGATACATCCATCAGCACTAGTAAGTGTATAGATAAGTGTTAAGTCCACACCTACAGGAGCGGTTAAAGGATCAAACTGGTCGGCAGTTACGAATCCTGCTCCTGAACCACTCCAAGCTCCAACACTTCCAGCTGATGTATTTGCATTATTATCCATTGGTAATAGGTCTACCACTCCGCCACAACGGGTTGGGGCAGGACAAGTAAAAGCAGGGATTGGGTTTTCGAAGATCGTATAGGTTACAGGTACGAGTCCACTCAAACATCCATTAGCATCTTCACACTGCGCATAATAAGTATATACACCTGGCGCAGTATCGGTAGGTTGTAAAGTAGAGCCAGTTCCTGCTGAAGTTGTTCCAGCAGCATCAGAGAACCAATTAATAGTTACACAATCAGGTCCACCAGTTGCACCAATTTCTCCTTGAATATCAGCACAGATAGTTCCATTTACTGCCACAGGGTCAGCAGGGAAAGAAAGCATGAAAGAACCTGTCACATTGGCACAAGCAGGACAACCAGGTTGGAATACTTGATATTCAACAGTTAGATCAGATTGATCAGAATTGTCAGTAGCGGTAATAGAAACGGCATCATAAGGATCTGTACTTGTATAAGTAGCACCACCATCTGTAGAGTATAAGATAGCTGCACCAGCTCCTAAACCAGGACCAACGTCATTCACGGCATCACCTGCATAAGCGGCACAAACCAAGGTAACCGTTGGATCACATCCTGCTGGCGGCTCTGTAAAGTCAGTTCCTAAAACAGGAGGCGTACATACACGAACTCCAGAAGGGTCACCAGCATTAGCACCAGCAGGATCACCTGTACCACCATTGGCTGGTGCAGTTGCTAGAGAACCGCTATTGGTTGCTACTAAAATATTACCTGTATTTCTATCACAACCGGGAGGGAGATAATAATTTACTTGGAAAAAGACAGTCTGTATTTCTCCATCAATTCCACCATCATCAAATGCATCTTCCATTTCAAAGCCCCAATTAAAGCTTGCTCCGGGGCCAGTTCCAAAAGGAAAGGTTCCAGATCCTGAAGTACCATAATCAGCAGCACCTGCTGGACCATCACAACCAGGATTAAAAATGCCACAACCAGTACCAGTACCAGTACCACAATAAGTAGTTGCTCCTGTAGGTTCGGTCACAGTGATATTCATTTCACAAGCATAAGATGTTCCATAGACATCTCCATTCAAACCCGTATCGGTTGTACCAGTAATCGCATAGTCATAACTAGTTGTAATAGCACATGCAGGAAGAGCTGTTAAATCTAAATTAAAGAATATTGGCCCAGGATCGTATTGATATACACAATTAGGACTCGTTCCAGAAGGACAAGGCGAGTCAGTTGGTTGTAAATCTAAAACTGGAGCATCCAAGCAGTATAGCTCTACATGATATTCATGGTCTTCAAAACCACAAGCACCATTGGCATTAGTTAAAGCATATGTTTGCGATAACATAGACACATCATCTGCTGTTCCAGGAATAAGGTCAGCACCAGTACCATTTAAGATTTCAACACCATCTTCATACCATATCAAGAAATAATCTTCATTTTCAGTACCTGTATTTACAGTTGCCGTTAATGTAACCGTTTCACCAGCACAGTTATCAGCTACAGCAGTAGCAGTTTGAAGCACTGGACAAGGGACTGGACAAGCTGTTAAAGCTGTTGATGCTTGTACTAAACAATCATCACAACCAGGAATACGTACTTGATAATATACAAGATCACCATCAGCTGGTGGATCATTTAAAATAGGAGCAGTAGCGGTATAACTGCCAGGAGAACCATCTGGAGAATAAAGTACTTCAGCACTTCCTCCATCAGGACAAGCAGCCGTAACCACACCTGTACATCCTATTGTTACTGTGTAATCAACTCCATTAACCAAGTCCGCACAAATACGAGTTGGTGTTGGTGCGCCATTATCATCAGTAACTGGGAAAGTAGTACCATTGTTTATATCACATCCTGGAGGGAGATACCAATCTACCACTAAATCCAACACTTGAACTTCTCCTTCTGCTCCTCCTCCACTATCATCAAATGCATCCGTGATACATATTTGCCATACACCCTGAGCAGGTTGTGTAGAAGGATAAGAGAAAGTATAAGTTTCGGCATTTCCCCATGATCCAACACCTTGTGTACCATCACAACCTGAATTAAAGCCACCACAGCCTGTACCCGCACCAGATCCACAAAAATTGAGTGTTTGAGTAGGTGTATTTACTTCTATATTAGCCTCACAAGCATAACTATTACCATAACTAGTACCATTTGCACCTGTACCAGAAACCCCTTGTACATTAAAGAAAAACTCTGTTGCTAAAGCACATGCTGGTAATGCTGAAAGATCTAAGTCAAAGCATGTACCTGCAGCCACATAAGGATGTACACAATTAGGAGAGGTTCCACTTGGACAAGGATCATCAGACATTGCTAAATGAAGTTCTGCATTTTGCATACAAAAAAGTGAAACTTCAATTTGGTTTTCTTCATACCCGCAACCTGGGTCAGTAGTGAAGTTACCTGGGAACGTTTGGCTGATTACACTTACATCATCACCTGTTCCTATTGCTCCATCTGGGCCCAAACCTACGGTATTAGGAATAGCAGTTCCAGCTGAGAACCACTCTAAAAAATATTCATCATTCTCTACAGCAGTAGCAGGATCAATCACAGCATTTACAGTAATATCATCACCTTCACAGATAGCCAAAGGTCCTGTAACATCTGTTACAACAGGACATTGTCCTAAACAGGTATATCCTCCACAAAAAGATACTGTTAAACAAGAGGTAGGAAGAGTAGTTACTCCTGGATCTGCAAAAGTCACATCCCAACAAGCTAGTCCTGTATTACCAGGAGTAAAACCATTGGGTCCTGCAGCAGTTACTGTTCCAGCACAAGCTCCTAAATCAATAGTAGGAGGATCTACACAAGGATCAGCAGCAGGAACTACAGATGCAAAGGAACTTACAACAGGGAAAACGACGATTTCCATAGTTGAGGTAATAGAAAGAGGAGCTTCTGCTTCACAATCAGTACCTACATAATTGATCCAAGCACCTTTCACATAGTAAATGATGGGATCACAGCCTGTATTTGGAGGGAAAGCTTCTATAAAAGGTCCTGTTACATATCCTAATACTGTACCTCCTCCTGCATATGGATCAAAATTGGGATCAGTATCATAATATAATTCGATGGCCAAACCAGAATTATCTGCGGTCGGGTTTGTTACATCAACTGAGGCTCCAGGCAGGGTAATATCTGGAGAACATCCTCCAACATAAGAAACCGATAAATCAGGATCTATAGTTAATGTACATTGGGCATTTACTTGTTGACAAACAAATATTAGTAATGCCAAAAAAAGTATATTTTTTTTCATAATCTCTTTATTTCTTTATCACATTAAGAAATTTATTAGAAAGCATGTTAGGTATTGTATATCAGTCTACTAGATACTTGACATTATTCATTCACATAATTGGTTTAGACACATGGTAATTGATTTATCAAGCATCTCAGTTAGTTCAATTCTCTTTTATACAATCCTAAAACATACATTTACTTTTCGATCAATTTTACACGCAGTGCCTTCACTCGCTTATCAATTGCCTTCAACTCTTCTTTAGTAAGATGGTGTCCATATCCTCTTCGATAAATTTCTACATTAATGTCATTCAATTCCTCTTGTGTAAATTCGGCATCTTTTTTGCTGAATATTAGTGCGCCAGCAATTTCTTTGTTTTCTATAGCTTGCTCATATGTTAAGGCTTTTACATCAACCATTTTCTTAGCATCTTGTGCTAAGGCAGAAAAGCTAAACATCATACAAGCCACAATAGTAGCTAATTTGAAATACTTCTTCATGTTGTTAAAATTTTTAAGTTATAAAGTATATAGATTAGTTATTTAGTTAAAGTACGATCAATTTATATATAATAATATTTTATTGACTATAACTATTGGTAAATTTAGATATTATTGCCTTTCATTTTGGTGTACAATTTTCGGCAATTGTAAGATGTTTTTTTCCTTCTCAAACGCAACCAAAACCAGCAATTCCGCATAACACTCAGAAGGTCAATTTTTTATGAAACAATAAAACCACAAACAGTCCTTTTCTTGCAAAACTGCTTGCTTCATTTCTTATAAAAAATTCATCTAAACTTCTTCTTTTTACGTATTTTCTTACACTTTAAATTCTTTTAATCAGCTTTATTCTACCATTATTTCTACTTATCATCAAATAAGAAATTGAAATAGAGATTAATTTTTCCCCTTTTAAAAAGCAAACTCCCCCTCTACTCTCAGGTTATAAGAAAAACTACTTTGTTATACCTTTCCTCAATCAATTCTTTTTCCTATATATAAAGTGTTATTTGAGTTCGACCATTCTATTCATTTTTTTGGAGATTTGGGTTTATCTCTCTTTAATGCATATAGACCATTATAAGTGACTGCTTTACTCCTTCTGAGCCACCAGCGTATATATATGTAGTATATGCGATTTTATTCCAATTGTCGGAAGATAAGCCACCAATTAGCAATTAAGCATTCAACTTGTTGCGGATTTGTCGGCTACACAGATAGAAATAGCCGCTTTGTTATGTTTTTATTATTTAGAAAGTGAATTAGTCTATTTGGCAGACTTTCTCAGTATTTTTTAACAGGTATTAATCGGAGAATTACGAAAAGTAAAAATAAATGATATTCAAGTTAGTAAAGCAGAAGCTCATACGCAAGAATTAGCAGCACATTTTCAAGAATAGGTCAAAAAAGATGGGTATTTAGCCTCTAGAAGCTCTCCTAAGCATATTTTGACTGATACTATTGGTAGCTTACGCTTCTCTTCGCGTGAGGGATAGAGGCGGAATGGGGTGTGAGGAGGCTGCTTGTGAAGCAAGGAGTGCCGCAGGCTGAGCGGGATGAGCGAAGACAAGGGACGACTATGCTGAACAGTAGCCGAGTAGCCACATATTAGCCGAAAGCCCGACCAAGCCGCAGTACTGTCATCCGTTTAGTTTATGCGAAGACGTATAAACGGGCGGGTGACAGTATTGCGGCTTGGGCACGCCCAAAAATGAAAGATTGTAGGATTGAGTTTAAAAAGAATGTTTATTAATTCAACAGTTCCGACCTAATACTCTGTCAAGATAAAATTGACGACTGCTTTTGACGATTTTTGCTCCCCAATTTTGTTACAAAGCCTCGCCTTAGCTTTGGCTATGCCTACGTTTTGTGCCTCATTGGGAATCAAAACTCATTCTAAATCAATTCGTCATTTTAACGTTGACAGAGTACTAGAGATTACTTCTTCCCCTTCCTCTTTTTCTTCTTCACTTCCTGCTTATAAGCCTTCGGAATCTCATCAAAC
>JAHDHP010000300.1 GCA_020631245.1 Bacteroidota bacterium
TAGTCCATAGCGATCAGTCCATAGTCCATAGCGATCAGTCCATAGTCCATAGCAGAACTTTAGACATATTTTTTTTATCAATTCGAACTTCTTTTTCCTTATTTCCATGACATTGACCCCCTCTGAGGAGGGGAGTTTTGAAGTGCGTAATATGTTCTAGGACAGTGCCAAAAATAGGGAATAATTTTAAGTATATCTTAGCACGATGTAAATATATTTTAAATGGGTGAATGGTGGAACGGTTAAACGGTGGAACGGTGGACGATGAAACGATATTCCCCTCCTCGGAGGGGAATTGCGTGAGGGATAGTAGTGGTAGCTTGGCGAAATAGCCGCTTTTGTGAAGCAATGACTAGCAGGGCTGACAGCGGAAGACACTGCTAGGATTATGCTGAACTAGCGGGTATGAGACAACTACAAACGGATAGCCCGACCCCCTTTTTTCATAAAAATGCTACCACCAGCGTGGACGCTGGCGGTAGCATTTTTATGAAAAAAGGGGGGCACGCCCATCTGACTCCTAAAACCTGTCTCCTGTCACCTCCTAAATTGGCATTTTTATCACCACTTTCGTACCAGGATAAGCAGGATCATTATTAAACGCATTTCCTATTTGGAGAATCATTGGTCGGTTACTGAGGCTATTGAGGAGGGCGATTCGTTCTTCCATATTATCGCCACTAATAGATTGATGTCCACTTCGTATTTTTTGATTGAGTGTTTTTGCTGCATCTCTTCCAATTCCATTATCGACCACTTCACAAATGAGATAATCTCCTTGTTCTACAAAATAGAGTTTGATGAAGGAGCCTGGCGATTCTATTCGGTGCCTCATGCCATGCCATACGGCGTTTTCAACGTGTGGTTGAATAAACATGGGCGGTATTTCGATGGAACTAATATCAATTGTATCGGCGATATTTATTTCAAAGTCGAAGCCCATTCCGAAGCGTAATTGTTCCAACTCTAAGTAGGTATTTAGTAGCTCAATTTCATCCTCCAAACACATATATTCTTTTTGGGAATAATTCATAGATTGCCGCATAAGTCGAGCGAAACTTACGAGGTATTTATTGGCTGATTTGCGGTCATTTTCGACGACATAATGACTGATACTTTGCAGGGAATTGAACATAAAATGGGGGTCCATTTGCTTCGTGAGTGATTTGAGTTTGACCCGTGCTTGTTCTTGTACCAAAGCCATCGAGGTGGCTTTTTCTTTTTGGAGAGATGCTTCTACTATTTTTCGGGCTTTCCGTACTTTTCGATATTGAAGGAAGGTAAATAAACTAACGAACAATAATAATAAACCACCGATGGTAGCGGCTGTGGTGCGAAAGCGGGATTCGGCTAATTCTTGTTCCATTAGGGCTTGCTCTTTGGCAAGAATCAGACTATCTTTTATTTGTTGGATGCTATCTTCGTAGAGGTATTGAATTTTGGTAAACTCTGTGCTTTTCAAATTTCGGTTAATGGAATCTTGTAGTTCTCTATACTTTTCATGATATTTTAAGGCATCTTTGGTATTGCCGATTTCTTTTTCTAAATCGTACATCAATTCCATCATCTTAGCATGCCCTTCCAAATAACCATTTTCCAAGCATAGGTCTAAACTTTTTTGGGCATATGCTCTAGCTTGGTTGTAATCTTGTTTTTTTTGATAGAGCGTTGCCATTACTCCATAACATTCATGCAAAATAAATAAGGCTCCTTCCTTTTCGTATATCTCCAATCCAAAATTTAGCAGTTTCTCAGCTTCTTGAAGATTCCCATTTCTTATGTAAAAATTGCCCAAATTGACGGAGGTAAATGCTTTACTCCGTATGTTGCCTACACTATCTGCTAAATTATAAGCGGCTTTAAAATAATGTTCGACTAATGAATCGGGCTTTTCAAATTTTTGATAAACGATTCCTATATTGGCAAGCGAGGTGATAATATTATCTTGGTTAGGTCTTGTTTTTACATAATCTAAAACAATAAATTTGTATCGAATGGCATTTTCAAAATCACCAATGGCGGTATATAAATCACTGAGTGAACTTTGAATGGCGACTTTGATTTTTTTGATCTTGTATTTTTCACATATATCTAGCGACTTAAGGTATTCATTTAAGGCTTGTGAAACTTGTTCTTTAAATTCATACAGACGACCTAATCGAAAATAACAGGTGGCAAGTAAACCTGCTGCTCTACTTTCTTTATCCTCCCATTTTTCGATAATACCAGTTGTTAAAGCCAAAGCTTCTTCCTGTTTTCCTACTCGCAATAGCACTGCTGCTAAATCATTTTCATACTGGGCAACCATAAAATCGTCGTCTTCTTTTTTTATGACTTCTATCGCTTGTCGAAAATAATACACCGCACTATCCAATCGGGAAAGACTTCGATGTACTAATCCTTTCATGTGTAAAGCTCCTCTTTCTCCTCTGAAATATTTAATGGATCGACTTTGTGTATAGGCAAGTTGAGCATATTTACTACTTTCTTCAAACTGACCTTGATGACGATTGGCAGATGCTAAATAAATGAGTGCATCTATTTTTCGTAATGAATCATTAATACCTGGTAAAAGACTTTCTATTTTGGGTATAAAAGTAGTATCTGCCTGCCAATTGGAAAATTGGCTTTTGTAACGAGCATGAGAAAGCATGGACATGGCAATCATGGTAGAATCATTCGTTTTGGAGGCATATTCTTCCAATAGCGCGCCCAACACCAACAGTGTATCGTTGCTTTCTTTATAGTAATATTCACAGATCCCCCTTAAAGCACTTGTCTTGTCTTTAATAGATGCTGATTCATCCTCCCATATTTGCTGATTTTTTTGGCGGTTCTGTTCTATTTCATCCATTGCATAAACGGAGGAATAAATACTAGAAAGGAGGATAAATGCTAGAATAATACGGGTCAACACAAGCTAGTAATTTGGCAAAATAATATATTAATCTACTACGAAATTACGTAATTTAAAAATACTTGCATAGTCTATTCTATCTTTAACTCTATTGAATCCCATACCAAATAGCGATCCCCACAAAAGACAGCACTGCTACTATTAAACCAATTAAAAAGAAGGTAAGAGAGTAACGGATATACTTATACTTGTTCTTTAGGGTTTGTCCCTGAAAATAAATATCTCGAATCATGCTAGTATACATGTAATCATTGTCACTCATCATTTGCCAAAAACCCCATTCATAATCACGTATTTTCATATTGTGATAGTTGCCATAGAATAACAAATTCCCTTCTTTCCTCCGCACTTCATCTTCGGTAAACTCCCCATGTCACAAGGTTCAATCACACCCCGCAAAAATAAATGAATATGTTTTCCCTTTTTGCATAGAATATGCTTATTTTTAAGCAATCATTAAATCAAGTACATATTATGAGTGATAAATTGTTGGAAGTGATCAATCTAGAGACCCACTTCAAAACAGAAGATGGAATCGTGAAGGCGGTAGATAAGGTTAGTTTTACCATTCACAAGGGAGAAACAGTTGGAATTGTAGGAGAATCAGGTTCAGGTAAATCAGTGACCTCCTTATCAGTTATGGGATTGATTCCACAGCCTCCAGGTATGATTGCAGGAGGACAAATTTTATACCACGACCGAAATGGGAATGCAATAGATTTAGTACAACTTCCTGAAAGTGAGATGCGTAAGTATCGAGGAAATGAAATAGCCATGATTTTTCAGGAGCCAATGACCTCCTTGAATCCTGTTTTTACTTGTGGCGATCAAGTATTAGAAGCCATCTTGCTCCACCAAGATTTGACGAATGAAGAGGCAGAAAAATTGACCTTAGAGCTATTTGAGAAAGTGCAATTACCCACTCCCAAACGAATTTTCGCTTCTTATCCACATCAATTATCAGGTGGGCAAAAACAACGGGTCATGATTGCGATGGCCATGTCTTGTAATCCAAGTATTCTCATTGCTGATGAGCCAACTACCGCTTTAGATGTAACCGTCCAAAAAACGATCTTGGAATTGATGGATGACCTAAAAGAAGAAATGGATTCTTCGGTCATTTTTATTACCCACGATTTAGGCGTAATTGCCGAAATTGCGGATCGTGTAATCGTTATGTACAAAGGTCATATTGTAGAACAAGGTAGCGTTCTTGAAATTTTTGATAATCCCAAACACCCCTATACCAAAGGACTTCTAGCTTGTCGCCCACCACTTGGCAAACGACTAAGCAAACTGCCAACAGTCGATGATTTTATGGGCTTTGATGCCGATGGTAAGATGATCGAAAAAGTATCTTCGATTAAAGAAATGATCGAAAAGGTAACGATTACTAGTGATCAAACCAAACAACGATTAGTAGAATTAAAAAAGCAAGAACCGCTCCTACAAATTAAAAATTTAAAAACTTGGTTTCCCGCAAAGAAAAACTTTTTTGGAAAAGTCCAAGAGTGGGTAAAAGCGGTCGATGATGTCACCTTCGATGTATATCCAGGTGAAACACTTGGTTTAGTGGGTGAATCTGGTTGTGGTAAAACAACATTAGGGCGTAGTGTCATTCGCCTAGCACCAGTAAGAGATGGAGAGGTTATTTATAAAGGGAAATCCATTTTGGATATGAGCCATAGTGATATGGTTGACCTTCGCAAAGACATGCAAATCATTTTCCAAGACCCCTACTCATCGCTAAATCCACGTATTACCATCGGAAGTGCTATTATGGAGCCTATGCAAGTACATGGCATTCTCGCAAACGACAATGTTCGAAAAGAACGAGTGATCGAATTACTCGAAACCTGTAACATGTCAGCCGATCATTTTAATCGTTACCCACACGAGTTTTCAGGAGGACAACGCCAACGTATTTGTGTAGCAAGAGCACTCGCCCTCAATCCGAACTTTATTATTTGTGATGAGTCCGTTTCCGCATTAGATGTATCCGTACAAGCACAAGTACTCAACTTACTAATTGATCTTCGAGAACGCTTCAAATTTACTTACATTTTCATTTCACATGATTTATCCGTCGTGAAATTTATGAGTGATCGAATGGTCGTGATGAATAAAGGGAAAATTGAAGAAATGGGGCCTGCCGATGATATTTATAATCATCCACAAAGGGCTTATACCCAAAAACTAATTTCTGCCATTCCTAAAGGCGAATTAGAAGATATCAAACGTCGAGCTGCCGCCAAAGGTGTTAATGGTTAATGGTTAATCCAAACCCAATCACCCAATCATCCAGTCACCCAATCATCAAATACGCTGGGCGTGCCCCCGACTGCGTATATTTTTTATGCCACCAGCGAAGACGCCGGCGGAAGCATAAAAATTGTAGCCAATTAGAAAAAAGTCAGCTTTCGTTCAAGATATGAATCAAGAGAAAATCACACAATTCATTGAGGGGTATTTAAATAATCTTCAAAATCAGAAGGTTACTGATGAGACTATTCGACAAATAAAGACGCACTTGAAAGTGATTAAGGTAAAATCAAAAGACACCTTAATCATTCCCGGTGAGATTTGCAAAAATGTTTATTTGGTTATAGATGGAGGCTTTGTTTGTCGCTATATTCATGAAAAAGACGGCACGGCAAAAACCATTAATTTTTATTTGGTTGACCTGCATCCTATCATGGCTTGTTTGGACAGTTTTTTCACACAAACACCAACAAGTTGTGAATTGAGAGCAAT
>JAHDHP010000301.1:0-2384 GCA_020631245.1 Bacteroidota bacterium
TACCAGAAAACAATCGGTAATTATCGGTAATTACAACTCCTTCATCTCCCAAAGTTCTTAAGGAAGTACTGAATGTTGTATTTTGGCTTCCTCCTCTTGCAGAAAAAGAATGACTGTTCATGTACCCTCCATCAAAAAATACCTCTTGCCAATCTCTATCAATACCTGTTGCCTCAACAATTTTTTGTGCGTATTGTGTCGTATTGGATAACTCACCTGTTTCAGCCAATTCTTTAGCTGCCCAATCAGCAACACTTTTCTTATACCCCTCACTTCCAAATGCATCTTTTCTACCTACAAATGCTTCATAACCAAACTTAGTCTTTCCAGGTTTACCACTCTTTGTAGTAATCATGATTACTCCATTAGAACCTTCACTACCATAAATTGCAGCAGATGCTGCATCCTTCAAGATTTCAAAGGATTCTATATCGTTCATATCTAAGTTACCTAAGAAATCAGAATCTACAACTAAGCCATCTACTACAACTGCAGGTCCAGAGTCGGCGTTTATAGATCCAAATCCACGAATGGTAACAGTAGGTGCAGCCCCCGCTTCGGCTGAAGTCGCTTGGATATTAACCCCTGATACTTGACCAATAAGTGCATCATCTACTCTTGAAACAGCTATTTGATCTAAGTTTCTATTTTCAACTTTAGAGATAGCACCTGTAGTATGTGATTTTTTTTGTGTACCATATCCGATGACCACCAATTCATCAATAAGCTTTGAGTCTTGAACCATAACAATATTGTAACTAGTGTTTGGACCTACTGTGATGATTTGTTGTTCATATCCGATAAAACTAACAAAAAGAACATCTCCTTCTTCTACATCTAATGTAAAAGCTCCATTGATGTCTGTGACAGCACCAACATCAGTACCTGATTTAATGATATTTACTCCGATTAGAGCTTCTCCTTCTTCATTTACGATCGTACCTGTAATAGGATCACCTTTTACAATAAGTTTGCTACTTGCTTCATAATTTGTGGCCGAAGCACTTGAAAAGCACACAAATATCAGCAGGAAGAGTGTCAAAGTACATTGTAAATAGCGTCTTTTGCGATTAAATAATAGTGGTTTCATGGTAAGTTATTTTTTTTACGAAAGCGCAGGACTTTTGCAAATCCTCTAATTAGTTTATTTATTAAATGACCAAAACAATGATCTATTTTTCTATTTCAGAACCAACATTGTCTTACAATCACTTATGCATAATAAAACACAACATACCTCTCCCCCCAAGCAGTTTTAAATCTTATTTTTACTACTTTAAATACATAGCTCTCCCGTTAGCAATGCAGACATACAATACTTTATAACATAGAATAGCTATTAACCTATTTAAAAGGCATTAGACTAAAATCAGCACAGCCTATTAGAGGCTGTCTCTATAAGACAAGGACTAAAAAATTATCCTGAAAAGGAACTAAGGAGACTTGGTAAGCTCAATGTTACCAACATATATATTATTATTCAGTTTTAAAATTTAAACTGAACTCTTTAATTTCAGAAAGGTGTTGTTCCATCGCAGATATTGCACCGTCTGGCTCTTGGTTGGAGATCATTTCTAATATTTTGCGATGTTCTTCAATGGTCTTTATATTATCTCCTTTATCACACACCTTAAACTGAATAAAGTTTTTCACTATATCTGGTGTAATGATAAGCATCAGTGACTTTAATACCGTGTTTTTACTCGCCTCTGCTATTTTGATATGGAACAGAAGATCTTCTTCAATTGCAACTGAATTTTCATGTAACTTTTTTTCATACAGATCAAGTGCATTACTTAGCTGTACTAAGTCATCTTTTGTTCTATTTATTGCAGCTAATCTAGCAGCCTCTTTTTCTAGTAGTATTCTAGTATCAATCAGCGATTTAAAATCAACCTGTTCTATTTTTAAAATATCAGTAATTAAGCCTTCTAGAGCAACTATCCCGATACCATTGACAATGGTACCACTTTGAGGTTGTACTTTCACAATTCCATAAAACTGAAGCTTATTTATAGCTTCTCTTATTTGGCCTCTACTAACTCCAAGGTGTTCAGCCAATTTTCTTTCTGGAGGCAGTTTTTCTCCTGGCTTAATAGTACCAGATATTATAAGTTCTCTAATCTGTGAAATGATCAGATCTACAGGGTTTTCTACTTTTATCTTGTTCAGATTTTCTAACATAAAACAGCAGTTATCTATCTCTAATTGGTTAGCCAAAAACTGGTCAACCAGTTATTGGTTAACCAAATCTAGGAAATTTTCTATAAAATTACAAACGTTCGTTTAATTTTATGAAAAAAAGGAAGAGAATATTTGAAAATGGAGTACATAGCAGATTTGTCTTCTACGATATATCTATTCTATTCAGTCATTCGCTCATT
>JAHDHP010000301.1:2484-3840 GCA_020631245.1 Bacteroidota bacterium
ACATAGCAGATTTGTCTTCTACGATATATCTATTCTATTCAGTCATTCGCTCATTCACATATTCGCTCATTGATCTGCGTGAGGGATAGTAGTGGTAGCTTGGTGAAATAGAAAGGTAGAGAGGCTACGACTAGCAGGGCTGACAGCGGAAGACACTGCTAGGCGAATTAGCCGAACACCTTTTCTATGAGGCAACTACAAACGGATAGCCCGACCTGAAACAGGGATTGGGGGACTGAGGGATTGAGGGACTGTGTTGGTTTTGTGTTACTAATTTAAGAAGTTGCATTAATCCCCCAAGACCTGTGGAAGGACACGCCCAAAAATATCTAATCATCTATCCCAAACATTTCCCGACGCGCTTTTTTGTAAGCTTCACTAGCTTCTTCTGCTGTATCGAAACGACCTAGTGTTATTCGACTACTCGGATCACTGTTCATATAAATAGTTGCGACAAAGCGGTTACCATCAATATGTACTCCTTTGAAGCCAGAACGTCCATGTGTTTTGTCAGATCGACGTGCCACATAGGAACGAGTGCGCCAAATGATGTTTTCGAAACGTAGATTAAGTGGGTTTCCATCATGAAAGGTAACGACCAGCGAACCTTTGACATTGGTAGGCTTTACAATCCATTTTTCAGCAATAACTTTGTGTAAATAAATGGTTTCTGTTTTTCCTTTTCCTGTAGAACGTTGGAAAACGGCATACCCGCTACTGTGACGGCGAAGATTTTCTAATAACTTGATTTCTGCATAATAACCTTTTGAAAAATGTTCATACGCTTCTGGTTCGATAACGACAGTATCTAAATGATTCTTGAGGGGTATCTTGTACAATGGCATACTGGACCTGAAATAATAAAAGTAAAAAAATAGGACATCTATTTATGGGTACTCAAACTTCTAGTTATAAAAAGGGCGAGAATATGTTCTAGAATTTCGGCTAAACTCGTATTATTTATTAACTGAATTCAAAGTTAGTGAAATAATTGCAATATATTGCTATATTCATTTGATTTTTAACTATAACATTTTCATAATCAATGACACATCTAACATTATCTACGTATGATATAGTTTTAATATGACAAATACAAAGGTTCTGTTTGCATTTCGATATTTAAATCTTATCTTAAATGGTAATTTGTTTCCATTTTTCATTTGTATGACTATTCTCAATTCCTATGTCTAGCCCTTCATCCCAACTCCCACTCCCCATTCTGGCTTGTCTGTCTGTTTTATTAATAGGTACACCTCTTTGTTTTTACAATGAACTAATGGATGCTGGTTTGTTATCTAAGTTTTTGTTTGCGAGTATGGCTTTATTGCCACTTGTAGGCATTAGTTTCTGGAA
>JAHDHP010000301.1:3940-5621 GCA_020631245.1 Bacteroidota bacterium
ATAGCCGATCTACTATTTGCACTTTTAGCTGCTCTTTATTTTTGCTCTATTTTCTGGGCGCAAAATAGTCAAGAAGCCATTTTTGCCAGTTTGAAAGTAGGACTTTTTTTTATGCTTTATTGGGTCTTAAAAACCTTTATTTATCAATATGCTCCTAGTGTGTTTGATTGGATTTCTCGTTTCTTAGGAATAGTCAGCATCTTATTAGGAATCGCAGCACTCGTAAAATTGATAGGGATTTTTCAATCCGACTCAAGTAATGTTATGCGCGCTACTTATGAAGTAAAATTATTTTTTGGGCATAAAAACTTACTCTGTAGTTTCCTATTTTTGTTATTACCTTTCAATCTCATCGGCTACTTACAAAGCAATACCAATAAAGTTTGGAAGTATCTATACTTAAGCAATATCATTTTACTATCTCTCCTACCTCTTTTACTCTTATGTCGTTCCGTTTTTTTAGCTCTTATTGTTAGCGGCTTGTGTGTATTCATTTGGCAATACCGCCAACAACAATGGTCGGGTAAAAAAACACTTCAAATAGGTGGAGCTGTCCTTGCTCTCTTTTGTTTCGCGCTACTCATCTATGCATTTATGAGTGACTCTTCCACCCTACTTTCCCGTTTCAATCCAATTGATATGATGCGGTCATTTACGGCCCAAGAACGCTTTTTAATCTGGCAAAAAAATGCACTCTTAATTCAACAACATGCTTTACTAGGCATCGGAGCAGGCAATTGGTTTATTGAATTTCCTTCGAATGGTATCGAAAGCATCCCACGAATGGCCATTAGTAATAAAATATTAATTCGCCCGCATAATGATTATTTGTGGATATGGACAGAAGTAGGTATTGGCGGCTTGGTATTATTTATCTCCTTCATAGGCTGGCATATTTTCCAAGCCATTCGCAAGGGAGCCTCCCAGGTATCTGTTGCGCCCAAACAACGTATTTATATCGCGCTATTTGCTCTACTGGGCTACCTCATTATCTCTTTTTTTGATTTTCCGCGCGAGCGTATCGAACATCAAATGCTCCTTGCTTTACTGTTGATTTATATGCTAGTAGGCGATGTGGCACCTCCTCCTCCTCCCACCAAAAATAAAAAGAAGGCTAAAAAAGGGATCAATACTTGGAAAAACTATGCGATATTGGGTACTTGCTTTTCTTTCTTAGCACTTTGCCTTTTTGTTGGTTGGCATCGTGTACAAGGTGAAATGGCTTCTAAAAAAATGTACACCTATAATGATCAAAAAAATTACCCCAAAGTAGGGCAGTATGCGCAAAAAGCACTAAATCCTTTTTATACGGTTGATCCCCTTTCCTACCCGCTCGATTACTGGCATGGCTTTGCGATGGCTCGTGAAAACAAACGGGAAGCGGCTATTAAAGCTTTCGAAAAAGCAATCGAATACAACCCTTATCATTTTCAATTATTGAGTAACTTAGGTCTTACGCATCTTCAACAAAAAAACACCAAACTAGCCGAAAAGCATTTACTGGCTTCTCACCGTATCAACAATCAGTATAAACGCAATAATGAACTGTTGGCTTTGTATTATTATACACTGAAACGCTATGGGGAGGCTCGAAAATATGTGCAATTTGTTCGCGACTCAAAGTCACCCGAAGCTGCTTCACCAGAGTTTGAAGCGATGGCGAAGCAGTTGGAAGGAATGT
>JAHDHP010000302.1 GCA_020631245.1 Bacteroidota bacterium
GAGTGAGTGAATGGATTGTTGAGTTAATATGGTTATTGAATTTGATTTTTTAGAAACAACAAAGCCCCTTGCATATCCTCATACAAATAACGATCTGCCTCCATAAAACTTACTGCTTGGCGGAAGGTTTGGTAGAGTTCTTCCACTTTAGGGGCACACTGCAGATCACCTGCTAATTGTTTGCGGAAATCGAGGGCTTGCATGGCGGTGAGGAGTTCGATAGCTAGGATTTGCTGGAGGTTTTCGAGGACTTTATAACATTTGGTAGCGGCATTGGCTCCCATGCTTACATGGTCTTCTTGCCCTTTGGAGGAGGTGATGGAATCGGCAGAAGCGGGAGTGCAGTATTGTTTGTTTTGGCTGACAAGTGCGGCGGTGGCATATTGCGGGATCATGAGTCCAGAGTTTAAGCCAGCATTGTCAATAAGTGAGGAAGGAAGGTCGTGATAACCGCCTACGAGTTTGTAGGTGCGACGTTCGGAAATATTGCCGAGTTCGGAGAGCGCGATGGCGAGGTAATCGAGGGGGATGGCAAGGGCTTGTCCGTGAAAATTGCCTCCTGATAAGATGAGGTCTTCTTCGGGAAAAATATTGGGATTGTCGGTAACGGCGTTGATTTCACGTTCGAAAATGGTTTTGACATATTGAATGGCATCTTCAGTGGCTCCATGTACTTGTGGAATGCAGCGGAAGGAATAGGGGTCTTGTACATGTGTTTTAGGGAGCTGATTCCATTCGGTTTCTGCTCGGAAATGGCGAATTCTTTCGGCTACTTTTATTTGCCCGTGTTGTTTGCGTACTTGGTGTAAACCTTCGTAAAAAGGGGCTTCATGTGCATTGAAGGCTTCGAGGGAAACGGTGGCGATTAAATCGGTAAAATGGGCAAGTTTTTCGGCTTTGTAGAGTATCCAAGCTCCATAAGCACTCATAAACTGGGTGCCATTGATGAGGGCTAGTCCTTCTTTGGCTTCGAGGGAAAGGGGTTCTAAACCAACTGCTTGGAGTGCTTTTACCGCTGCCATTTTCTCCCCTTTAAATAGTACTTCTCCTTCTCCAATTAGTGGTAAGGCAAGATGTGCTAGTGGTGCTAAATCACCTGATGCGCCTAGTGATCCTACTTGGTAGACGATGGGAATAATGTCGTGATTGAAAAAGTCGAGGAGTCGCTGTACCGTAGCGAGTTGAACGCCTGAATGCCCGTAGGAAAGGGATTGTACTTTGAGGATCAACATTAGTTTAACGATTTCTTGGGGGACTGGCTCCCCTACTCCACAGGCGTGAGAGAGTAGTAAGTTTCGTTGCAGTTGGTTCATTTCTGCATTGGGAATTTTGGTATTGCAGAGATGTCCAAAACCTGTATTGATGCCATAAACGGTCCAATTAGGTTGGCTGATTTTTTGGGCTAGGTAGTCTCGACAAGCTTGGATTTTTTGGATAGCAGTTTCTGACAGGCTTATTTTTTTATTATTTGTAACTGCTTCACAAGCTTGTGATATGGTGAGTAGGTCGGTGGATATTTGGTGTTGCATGGTTTATTGTGTGCGAGGTGCGAAGTGCGAGGTGCGATGAGGGGAATATTACCACTGATTGCACGGATTTGCACAGATTTTGCACGGATTAAAAATGGTTCGAAGTGCGAGGTGCGAAAGTTTTAGGAGTCAGGTTTCAGGGGGTCAGGAGTCAGATATTGCGGAGAATAAGTCCTTTATTCTCCGCAAAATATGCGGTGATTACGCAAGATAATTTACTAATTCATTGACTGCCACTTTTTCTTGCTCTCCTGTTTCCATATTCTTGATACCGAGCATACCCGTTTCCATTTCTTCGGAACCCGTGAATATAACAAAGGGGATTTGCTTGGTATTAGCATATTTCATTTGCTTTTTCATCTTGGCATTGTCGGGGTAAATTTCAGCGGGGACACCTGCTTTTCGAAGTTCTTGGAGGCATTTAAAAGCAAAAGCTTCTGTTTCGCCTCCGAAGTTGATAAACATTGCCTGTGTAGTATTGATACTAATGGTTTCGAATTTGCCCAACTCCTCCATCACATCATAAACGCGATCTAAACCAAAGGAAATACCGACTCCTGATACACCAGGTAAACCGAATGTACCAGTGAGGTCATCGTATCTTCCTCCTCCACTAATGCTTCCCATTTTGACATCGTTGGCTACTACTTCAAAAATGGTTCCTGTGTAATAATTGAGTCCACGAGCTAGGGTAACATCTAATTCTACATCTACTTGAATGGCTACTTGGCTGATATAATGGAACAATGTTTTTAGTTCGGCTACTCCCTTCATACCTGTTTCAGAAGTAGCTAATAAGTTTTCTAATTGGCTTAGTTTGGTAGGTATATCTCCTTCAATAGCGAGGAAGTTGCTAACCTCCTTTATTTCATCATCTCCTAATCCTCGGTTGCTCAATTCTTTTTGTACCCCTTCCAAACCAATTTTATCAAGTTTGTCGATGGCGATGGTAATGTCCATCATTTTTTCTTCACAGCCTATGACATCTGCAATACCTGCGAGTACTTTTCGATTGTTGAGTCGCACCGTTACGCTAATATCTAATTGTGAATAGACCTTATTGAATACCTGTACTAATTCGGCTTCATTGAGCAGGGAATTACTTCCTACTACATCTGCATCACATTGAAAAAACTCGCGGTATCGTCCTTTTTGAGGGCGATCGCCTCGCCATACAGGTTGTATTTGGTATCGCTTGAAAGGGAAGGTGAGTTGGTGTTGGTTCATGACGACGTATCGTGCAAATGGGATGGTGAGGTCATAGCGCAAACCTCTTTCGGCAAGTGAGTTGGAAAACTTGGCTAAGTTGCCTTCTTCTAGGGCAGTTAAGTCTGCCTTTTTTACTTTTTGTCCTTGATTGAGTACTCGAAATAATAGTTTATCTCCCTCATCTCCGTATTTTCCCATGAGGGTATTGAGGTTTTCCATAGCAGGAGTTTCAAGGGGTTGATACCCATATTCTTCGTATACTTTACGAATGGTATCTATTATATACCGACGCTTGAGTACTTCAGTAGGTCCGAAGTCGCGGGTGCCTTTTGGTATAGATGGTTTCATATTATTAATCTTGATAGTTTTCTAGAATGAGTGTGCAAGCGGCTTCAATTAGCTGATAAACCTCTTCAAAGCCGTCATCGTTCCAATAGGGGTCGGGAACTCCTCTATTTTGTGCTGGATACGTTTCATTTAGGAGTAGTTTCACCTTTGCTTTTTGTATGTCATTACTCGCTAAACTGATAATGTCTCGATAGTTGGAGGCGTCCATTGCAAAAATATGGTCATAACTATTGAGGTCGTCTGCTTTAAATTGACGGGCACGTTGGGTGCTAATGTCTAAGCCGTGTTCTTGGGCTACTTGTATGGAGCCTTTGTGTGGCTTTTTGCCTACGTGCCACGATCCTGTGCCTGCGGAGTCTACTTGCCAGTTGAGTCCTGCGTGGTCAATTTTGTGTTGTAAGATGCCTTCGGCTAGTGGAGAACGACAGATATTGCCGAGGCAGACCATGAGTATTTTTTTCATTGGGCGAAAATAGGGTTTTTTTGTAATAGATTTTAATGTCTATCTATGTTAAGAAGTTAGTCTAATTATTAAAACAACTATCAAGTATCTATTTTTTTTGATGTTTCGCGGGAAAAATGACTTGTTTATTAGTCTTTCTTTATAGAAGGTATTTTTTACCACAAAGTACACAATGAAAAAAACAAAGATCACTATGGTTAGAGAAAATGAATTATCTAAGATTGTTATTGGAAGTGCTATAAAAGTACATCGTTCTTTAGGTCCAGGACTATTAGAGTCAGCCTATCAAGAATGTTTATTTTACGAAATAAATCAATTAGGCATTTCGGTAGAAAAAGAAAAAGCAATTTCTTTGATTTATGGAGACGTTAAAATGGCTTGTGGGTTTCGAGTTGACTTATTGCTTGAAGAAAAACTTGTTGTAGAATTAAAAGCTGTTGAAGTATTTCATGATATACATATTGCACAATTAATAACTTACTTAAAGCTTACAAACTGTAAACTAGGTTTATTAATCAACTTCAATGTAACACTTTTAAAACATGGTATTAAAAGAGTCATTCTGTAAATCTCTTTGTGACTTCTTTGCGAACACTTTGAGTACTTTGTGGTTCAAAAAAATACTATCTTTGAAAATAATTTACCGTCAGATATGCCATCCTACACCCACACCGACCTCCAAAGTACCATCATTGCCCTCTCCACTGCCCCAGGAGTCGGCGCATTAGCTGTGATCCGCCTGTCAGGAAAAGAGGCTATTACTGCATGTAACAAACTATTTAAAGGCCCCAACCTCAACCAACAAGACACCCACACCATTCATTACGGGCATTTGGTAGCAGATAAACAAGTGATAGATGAGGTAATGGTCGCCTTATTTAAAGCCCCCCGTTCCTACACAACAGAAGACATTATAGAAATTAGCTGTCATGGCTCTCCTTACATCATTCAGCGGATTATCGAAACCTTTTTAAAGGAACCAACTATTCGGATGGCGAAGCCAGGAGAATTTACGATGCGTGCCTTCCTCAATGGGCGTATTGACCTCTCACAAGCAGAGGCAGTAGCCGATTTGATTGCCTCTGAATCGGAAGCTGCCCACCAAGTAGCCTTGCAACAAATGCGCGGCGGTTTTGCTTCTGAGATCAAAGTTTTACGAGAACAATTGATCAACTTCGCCTCCTTGATTGAGTTGGAGTTGGATTTTAGTGAGGAAGATGTTGCCTTTGCAGATCGACAACAGTTAGTGGATTTGGTGACGAATATACAGCAGTTGATTCAGCCGCTTTTAAATTCCTTTTTATTGGGGAATGCGATTAAGAATGGGGTAACGACGGTGATTGCGGGACGCCCTAATGCAGGTAAATCAACGCTCCTTAATGCACTATTGAATGAGGAGCGAGCCATTGTATCGAATATACCAGGTACTACTCGCGATACGATTGAGGAAATGTTGAACATCAATGGGATTCGTTTTCGATTGGTAGATACCGCTGGGATTCGGGAAGCACAGGATCAAATTGAGGCAATTGGGGTGCAGAAAACGCTAGAGAAAATTAAAAGTTCGTCGGTTGTTGTGTATGTTTTTGACCTTAATGAAATGAGTTTGGCAGAGGTAAAACAGGACTTACAAAATTTACAACAGCAATCGGTACCTTGCTTAGTGGTCGGTAATAAAATGGATACGCTTCATCCTCTTAAAGTACAAGATTGGAAACTACAAGGTGCTCAACTATTTGGAAAGCGTTTCTTAATGGTTTCAGCAGCAAAAAAACAGCAAATTACCTTGATCCAAGAACGTCTTTACCAACTCGTTTTAGGTGGACAAGCAAAGGTAGAAAGTACGGTTGTTTCTAATCTTCGACATTATAAAGCTCTCCAAGAGGCGGATGCTGCCTTGCATGAGGTGCTACATGGTATTGAAGGGGGTATTAGCGGGGAGTTGTTGGCCTTGGATATTCGGATGGCTTTGCATCATTTGGGGGAGATTACGGGCGAGGTGACGACAGATGATTTGTTGGGGAATATTTTTAGTAATTTTTGTATTGGGAAGTAAATCA
>JAHDHP010000303.1 GCA_020631245.1 Bacteroidota bacterium
TATTGTTCAAATTGCCCAAATATTCGAGGTGACAGTCGCCTATATAGAAGCCTTAATAGAAAAAGATACATCTGAATAAAAATAATGAGTGTCTATGAAGTTAATTTTATTTCCTCCGTGATACCTCTCTCTGCGCCCTCTGTAATAAATCTCTCTGTGATAAGTCTCTCTGTGCCCTCTGTGTTAACCCTCTCTGTGCCCTCTGTGTTAACCCTCTCTGTGCCCTCTGTGGTAAAAAAATAAAAACGACAGCCCTCTAAAAGAACTGTCGTTACACTATCCAAAATTATCGTATTAAATCATACATTTAAATGCTAAAAGGTAAAGGCTTGTTAGGAGCAGGCGTCGTAGGTACTTCAAACCACTTCAACTTATCCGCCCAGGTCTTACGAGTGACCAAAGAAGCATACTTCACGGCATCACCCTCACGAACAATCTGTCCGATGAACTGTGCCTGTGTAGCCGTCTCTTGAATGAAGTCACCCGCTTGATCTTCCTTTTCCAACTTGAATTTCGTAGCCAATAATTCACGGACTTTCGTTTTCACCAATTCAGATTCATCTGTATTGGCGGTTTCCAAAGCACGCTTCAAATCATCTAAGGAGCGAATACCCTTACGAAGAGGTTGACGGTAATCGAAAGCAGTAGCACGATCTCCTAAACGCTTTGCGCATTCAATAGCCAAAGAACCGTAGCACTCACGAATTAACGCGGGCCAAACCGTCTTCCAGAATGCAGGAGATGGAGTACGCTCAATACCAACCACCTTTCCATCAATCAAAATAATAGCTCCAACTTGCTTAGGGATACATTCGAATTCTGCTACGAACTGATCTAATTCTTTTTTAAAATGCTTCAAGAAATATTCAAGATGTCCATGCTTGTTAAGTCCCAACGTTCCATTAAATTGAGAAATCTGATCCCAAAGCTTATTATAACTCTTTTCCTTTCGCTTACTAATAGCAGGCTCACGCAAAGAGAAAGGAAGAATCAACATTTTATGCTTATCAGCAGAAATAAACCCACCTTGTGACTGTTGGATACACATAGCATTCTTATAGGTTTTCTTTCCCTTCTTCTTTACCAAACCAGCACCCGCCATTGCATGATCTTGTGCAGCTTGTTTTACCACGTATCCTACCTGTGCAGGTACAATCAAGACCTTGTTTTCTGGGTTGCTAAACACCAAAGAACCGTATCCACTTGTCCCTACTTCGGCACTGGAAGGAAGGGCAAAACGATGATCTGCCACCTCACTCACCAATGGAATGACCTGCATCAAACCTACCGTTTGGATACGCCCAGCCTTTGTATCTGCCAAGATCTCAGCAATCGTAAGCCCTTTGTGTTGCTTAGGTCGGCTAAATAAGTTCGTTAAAAACATGGTTACTTATGATTAATAAAAGTTAAATTAAAATATTTGTATTATGGTTGAACGGTTGAACGATTAACGTTCCACCGTTCAACCGCCTATCCTCCAATCAAATCCCTTGCTTTGCTCAACAAAATGCTGAACCCCTTTTCCAAATCCACTTCAAAGATCGCCTTCAACAATCCGATGTTCAATGCTTCCATTTTTTGGATAGGCATCACTTGCACCAAATCACTCAAACGACGGCTTCCTTCCGCTTCAGAGGCAGTCACAGGATTCAATTGGAAAACAGGTGTTTCTATACCCATTTTACGTACCAAATGCATCACTTCGTTGAATCGACCCGCAGGAGAGTTTTCATATCCATCAGTCAAAACGAAGATTGCTTCAGGCTGTGTTTCTAACAAAGCGACTAATCCTTCAGCCAAAGAAGTACCTCCGATAGGAGTTGTCAAAAGGCTAGTAGCTGTTGTAGGAGAAGTATATTGTATATGGGCTACATCTGCTGCTGCTTGTAACACATCTCTAGTTGCACAAGCGATTGCCATAGGGCGCATAGCTTGCGTATCGTGTCCTGTCATAGACAAGGAATTATCAACTAAGATGGCAATCTTTTCAAAGCGGATAGGAAGTTCCTTTGCTGCTTGGATAGCCTTTTGGTGCAAAGCTGTTTTGATGGCTTCTGTGATACCCATTTCGTAGGCGTAGATATACAAGCGTACCGCGTCGTACTTAGTAGGATCGAAAGCCACTTCTGTGTTGCTCTTTTCCGCCTTGCGTTGTAAGTTCATACGTTGCCCAGTTGTTAATGTCTTTTTGGTCAACTTCAACGTTTCTTCACTACTTACATCAGGATGAAAACGACTTCTAATACCTTCCAATACTTCGAAAGGAAGTCTTGATCCTGCTTTCAAATCGGTACGAGCAGCCACATAACTCTTCAAAAGGGGCTGCTTAAAATCAGACTGGTTGCCAAGGATAAAGCTGATACATTCCATACGCTTTGACCAGTCTCCACTAGTGGTAATATGCTTGTTAATATACTTTTTAAGGATGCTTGTTTCCTTTGTAGAACGCCATACGTGATCTTTCGCCAAAATAGAGCGGATGATACTTGTTTGACGCTTACCCCAAGCATGTTCTAAAGCAGTAGCTATCTTTCTACGGTACTTAACCGCCCACCATTCTAACTTAGAGCTGTTCAAAATGCTTCTAAGAATCAATTTTCTAGTACGAGCGTTGTTGATACGGAAGGTCACTAAGCTTTCAAATAACTTCAAGCGACGTTGGATAGGCAACTTGTTCATCAAATGATGAATCACTTGCTTTTCTTGTGTATCTGTCAATACCTCACCTGTAAGGCGTGGGTACTTCAACAAAAGAATCAATCCCAACTGACGAGAATAATCTGTCATCCCTGGAAGTGTTAAGCTAAGGCTATAAATTCCGCGATCGAATAAGAACATGATTTCGTGTGCATCTAAAATCATTTTTCGCTGCTCAGCTTGCGTGTTGTAGAAAGTAGCACGCCCTGTTGCAGTAGATGCAATATCTATGAAGTCGAAAAAGGTCTTTGCAAAAAGCTTGCGATCTGCCTTTGTCCACTTGTTGGCATAGAATGTTCTTAAAGTCAACTTTTGTGTAGTTGCTAAAGTCATGGCTGTACGATGTTAAGTGCAAGTGTGTAGAGATAGCATTTGATAAAACGATACCATATAACATGGCTCATTCATTGCTATTCATAACTTACACGTTCGTTATAAATCGAATCAATAATAAAAACAGGAAAAGGTTGCTGTCACGCAGAAGGTCGGCAGGAAAAAGTCCAGTGTAAGAGGGGATTGGATTGCCGTGTATGTATTTGGAGCTAAATTTAGCAGCTAATGAGTCGCTGCGGCTGATTAATATCGCTCTCATGTTCTTTACACCAGTTCTCTATCATACTGCCTATTACAAAAAAGGGGGGAATCCCTTTATTGGTGGTGGCCTTGGATAAGAAACACGATTGATATGTCGGTGTAAAGAATAACATGAGAATAACTATCTATTTATGGGTTATTAGGTAGTATTTGAAAAACGGGGAAAGTATTTGGGTTATTGAATGGTAAAATCCCTTTAGAGAGTAAATCTAATGATCCTGTAATAACGCAAGGTTCCCAGAGAGTATTTTGAAAAAAGATCGAGATAAGATAAGGGTTACTATTTTAAGAGTAATGGGGATCGAACCCATGTCCATAGATCCTAAGTCTATTGCTTAACCAACTAAGCTATACTGAAGTAACACAGCAGTTCTCGATCAATTTTGTTGTCATTATTTATAAGAACATATTGAAAAACTAGGAGAGAGTTTGGGTTATTATTTGTCCAACATAGAACCTAAATCTACTTGTATTCTGAAATAACGCAAGGTTCCTAGTTTGTTTCAATTATGTATATTTGTAATGAAGGAGCAAATTTGTAGGTTACGGTTTTAATTTCGATGGGAATCGAACCCATGACATTCAAATTAACAATTTGATGCTCTAACCATCTGAGCTACGACTGAAGTAACGTTCCGTTCTCGCTCATTACGGTGATATAAAGCAATGATAGCTAGGAATAGTTCCAAAGGTTTAAAAAAAAAAAGTGATAAAAGTGTGGGGAGTCAGATTGTGTAGGGCGCAGACCTGTGTGTCTGCCCTAGTTGTCAGTCCATAATCCATAGATTGATCGGTCGTTTGCGACTATTTGTTTCTATGATTAAAATGTTGGAAAATATTTACCAGAGTATTTAATTAAATCAGCAAAAAATATCTTATGAAACAAGTATATTACTTATTAATTCCTTTACTATTAATCCTTTGCGTAGCATGTGGTAGAAGTAATATGAGTTCTAATGAAGGAGTTATGAACTCAACTAGAGAGAAACCTAATTCTACTTTTGAGGATAGAAAATATAAAGTGAAATATTTACTCGGAGCAGAAGAGGAAATGAGTGAGGAAAACCTAATAGCAACTGTCCGCATTTTGAAAAAGAGAATGAAGCAGTCAGGTTTTTATGATTCTGAATATCGCGTAAAAGCAGTAAATAATGATATTGAGTTGCAACTTCGTACCGATGAAATGGTTGATAAGGAATTTATGGAGTATCTCATTAGTAGTCGTTGTGAGTTACAAATGAATGAGGTCTATTCTTTAGAAGAAATAAACCCGCTATTGGGGCAGGCAGATACGGCTTTACAAAGAAAAGAAGGATTGCCAATTGCTTATTCTGGTAAAGGGTTTGAGGAAACAGATGTAACAAAGCATCCATTGTTAGGAAAAGTAGGAAAAGAAGCGCATTACCCCACTGCCATAGCCATTGGTAGCAAAAAGGATTTAGAAAGTATCGCTGATCTTTTGAATAGTGAGAATGAAGAATGGAAGGGGATTTTTCCAAGTGATTGTCGTTTTGTGGTGAGCAAAAAAAGCTTGACTTATGGAGCGAAGGATTTGGGGAATAGTTATACTTTATATGCGACAAAAATTAATCCGCAGATTGATTGGAATGATGGTATTGCGGAGACAAAAGTGTCGTATGGCATGCAAGGTGATGAGGTGATTGATGTGGTGATGGATGCTGACTTGGCTAGACACTGGGCGAAAATAACAGCTGATAATATTGATAAGCCTTTGGCAATTATTATTGATAATGAAGTCTATTCGGCTCCTATTGTTCGAGCAGCTATTACTGGAGGACGGACACAGATTTCTGGTAATTTTACTAAAACAGAATTGAGAGGTTTAGTGGGTGGGATGAGAGGAGGCTGTTTGCCTGTAGAGCTGGAGGTGAAAGAGGTGAGGGCTATAGGGGACTAAAGATAAGTTTCAGGAGTCAGATTGTAGGGTGCAGACCTGTGTATCTGCTCTAGTTGTCAGTCCATAGACGATAGAAGGCGTCAGGAGTCAGATTTTTTTAGTCGATAGTTGTCAGTCAAAAAATCACTGCGTAACGCTATCCAAACACGCAGTCATCCCGTCATCCAATCATCGTTTTTGCGCAAGGGATAGGAGTGGTAGCTTGGCGAAATAGACAGGTAGTGACGCTTGGACTAGCAGAGCTGACGGAGGAAGATACTGCTAGGACTTTAGCGGAACACCTTGTGTATGAGCCAACTACAAACGGATAGCCCGACCCCGCTTTCCGCCTGTAGTTCATGCGATGACGCATGAACGGGCGGAAAGTGGGGATGCGCCCAGAGTATGATGATTGGGTGA
>JAHDHP010000304.1 GCA_020631245.1 Bacteroidota bacterium
TCAGGTGTCAGGTGTCAGGTGTCAGGTAAAAAGTTCGCAAGTCTTAACTGGACCTCCAATTAAAAATCAAATTTTCTAAGGAGTATCTTCTGAAAATTATGGACTATACAAAAACTGACCCCTGACACCTAAAACCTGATACCTCGTTAAATGCGTATCCGATTCACTCCTGGCTCAAAATCTTGCTGTAAAGCTTCGCGTATCCCTTCGTAGTGGGATTTATTGCCCACAAAATCCAAATCATCTGCTTCGATAACTGCTACTGTAAGTTGTGGGTTTTTCTTGAAATAATTAAAGTACAAATCCTCCACTTGCTGTAGGTATTCGGGTCGTACTACCTGCTCGAAGCCGCGTCCGCGCTTACGAATATTCTGTATAAGGCGTGGAACAGCGGAGTGAATATACACTAATAGTTGTGGACGAGGAAGATCGGCATATAGTGTTTCAAAAAGTCGTTTAAACAATAAATATTCATCTCCTTTGAGATTGACCTCTGCATATAACAGCGTCTTATTGAGCACATAGTCGGTAATGGTCAATCCATCCTTGAGTTGTTGTCCTTTGTGGAGCAGCTCTTTGAGTTGTTTATGACGATCGAGTAAGAAAAATACTTCGGTTGTGAATGCATATCGCTCAGGTTCTGCATAAAATTTGGGCAAAAATGGATTATCAACAAATTCTTCGAGTACCAATCTAGCTCGATATTCCTCGGAAAGCATTTTGGCCAAAGAGGTTTTTCCAGCTCCTGTATTTCCCTCTACTGTTATTAGTTGATAGTTATTCATGCAGATCGTCCTTTTTTTTGATGTGCAAAAATATGAATTTATTCTTTTAATCAATAGAAGATATACCCCTGTGTAAAAAGAATTTTAGAAAGTCAGTGGTGATCTTTACCAATACCGACCATTCATCAAATAAGCTTGCACATAATCCTCGACTCCTTCTTGTAAGGAACGAAAAGAACCATTATAAGTAATAGTCGCTACTTTTGACATATCTGCTTGGGTAAAATATTGGTAATTGTCCCGTATATCAATAGGTGTATCAATAAATTCAATTTTAGGAGTAATATCCATAGCCTTAAAGGTAGCATGAGCAAGATCTAAAAAAGTAGCTGCTTTTCCTGTTCCTACATTATACAAACCCGATGTAGGTGTTTGATCCATCAAAAAGTGATTGAAAGCCACTACATCTTTCACATACACAAAATCACGCTTTTGCTCGCCGTCTGCAATGCCTTCCCGATGTGATCGAAACAATCGAACTTTTCCCGTTTCTTTTATTTGTCGAAAAGCATGAAAAATCACGGAGGCCATTCGGCCTTTGTGGTACTCATTGGGGCCATATACATTAAAAAATTTTAGACCGTACCAGTGAGGAGGTGTTTCTTTTTGTGTTAAAGTCCACTTATCAAAATCATTTTTCGATTTTCCATATGGATTTAAAGGCACTAAATCCTTTACTAGCTTATGTGCATCTTCATAACCCAACTCTCCACCTCCATAAGTAGCTGCTGAAGAGGCATAAACCAGCGGTACATCATTTTGTGTACACCACTTCCAAATGCGTTGTGAATAGTTATAATTGAGGTCATAAAACAACTGCTCATCTTGTTCAGCTGTATCTGTTCGCGCTCCCAAATGATACACTCCTTTCACTCCCCGACCCGACTTTTCCAACCATTTAAATAATTGTTTTCGGTCAACTATTTCGCGATAAGTTTTATTTTGCCAATTTCCTGCTTTATCTTTTCGTTCGAAATCATCGACGAGAACTAGATCGGTGATGCCTTTTTCTAGGAGATATTGTACCAAGCAGCTCGCTATAAAGCCTGCTGCACCCGTTATAACATACATATTGCTCTAATTTAATCTAAACAAGATGACAAAAATAAGACTTCTCCTCATACCCTGTATCTTTTTAATCAGTTTCACCCTTATGCCTCCTAAAACTGCCTATCAACTTTACGACTTTGATGGGGGTATTACTCCTTATGATAGTCTACTACAGGCAGCTCAAAATGCGGACATTGTCCTCTTCGGCGAGCTGCATAATGACCCCATTGCTCACTGGCTCCAATACGAATTGACACGCGATGTCATTGCTCACAAAAAACAAGAGGTAGTGCTAGGTGCTGAAATGTTTGAAGCAGATAACCAAGTCTTATTGGATGAATATTTTGCGGGACTGATCAGTGAAAAGAAGTTTGAAGAAGAAGCGCGCCTTTGGCCCAATTATAAAACCGATTATAAACGACTGGTACTACTTGCCAAAGAATATGGATTGCCATTTATCGCCACTAATATCCCACGGCGGTATGCTAATACGATGTATAAACAAGGCGAAAAAGCCCTCGAAGCTTGTAGCCCTGAAGCTAAACAATGGATGGCTCCCCTCCCACTAGATGTGGATCTTAGTTTGCCGAGTTACCAGTCAATGCTGAATATGATGGGCGGACATGAAGCGGGTCCAGATGCGGCTAATTTTCCGAAAGCGCAGGCTATTAAAGATGCTACGATGGCAAAGTTTATTATGAAAAATTGGAATACGGGTAAGACCTTTATCCACTATAATGGGGCATTTCATTCGAATAATCGAGAGGGGATTGTGTGGTATTTACAGAAAGCGAATCCCGACTTGAAAATATTAACAATCTCAACGGTTCTACAAGGCAATGTGAATGAGTTAATGGCGGAAAATAAGGGGATTGCTGATTTTATTATTGTGGTCAATGAAAACATGACGAATACACATTAAACATGCATATCCTCCTTCTCGAACCCTTTTTCACTGGCTCTCATGCTACTTGGGCCAAAGGACTGCAAGCTCATAGCCAACATGATATTCATATTCTCTCCTTATCAGGTATATACTGGAAATGGCGAATGCATGGTGGAGCTGTGACATTGGCTAGGCGATTTATGGAATTAGATCAAACATTTGATTTGATACTAGCTACGGATATGCTGGACTTGACGACCTTTTTAGCCCTCACGCGTACAAAAACGAAAGACATACCTGTTGCTATTTACTTTCACGAAAACCAATTGACTTATCCTTGGTCACCTACCGATGTTGACACTAAGTTGAAACGAGACAATCATTATTGTTTTATGAACTATACCTCGGCTTTAGCTGCCGACCAAGTTTTTTTTAACTCGCACTATCACCTCCATAGTTTTGTGAATGCACTTCCTCCTTTTTTGAAGCAATTTCCTGACCACCAAGAAGTGGAAACAGTCAAATTGATTGCTGCCAAAAGTCAAGTCCTACATTTAGGAATGGATTTACAAAAATTCGATGCTTTTCAAGAAGCAGAAAAAGAGAAAGGAGAAGTGCCCCTTATTTTATGGAATCACCGTTGGGAGTATGACAAAAACCCACAGGAGTTCTTTGCCGTTTTATTTGATCTAGCGGATCAAGGGCTTCCTTTTGAATTGCTGGTAGTTGGTGAACAGTATCGCAAACAACCTCCTATATTTGCAGAGGCAAAAGAGCGATTGTCGAGTCGGATTGTACATTGGGGTTATGTCAAAAATTGGGAAGATTATACGAAGTACTTATGGCGGGCAGATATTTTACCTGTCACTTCTCGTCAGGACTTTTTTGGGGGGAGTGTGGTAGAAGCTATGTATTGTAATTGTTACCCCCTACTCCCCTATCGACTAGCTTATCCCGAACATTTACCTAAAGGATTGCATCAACAACATTTTTATCAGGAGATAGGTGAACTGAAAAATAAACTTATTCATCTCCTAGGAAATTGGGACTTACTTAAAACATCGACATTTCAATCACATGTTGCACATTATGATTGGTGTGATAACATCAAAAGTTACGATTGTCAATTAGAATTACTATTTTCGAAAAAATAGGCAACAAATCACTCACAAACAATGTGTTATTAATTAACATTTTTAACATTATCAAAAAACAAAGACTACAAAACGATCTAGCTTTTAATATTCTTCATATTAATCTTATTGAAAAAGGGCTTTTTTCGTAAATTTGTTCATCACATTTTAACTAACCACCTTTCTTCTATACCAAGAAAGCTAACCTACAACTACCCATGATAGAAGAGACAGCTTATCGGAAACTCCCCATATATAAGAAGGCAGGCTCAATCATACAGACGACTTCTGCTTTGGTCGAATGCTTCGAGGAAAAGGATTTATCAGAACCTATTAAGAGTTTGATGCTTGAAAATGCCATGATATTACAAGCGAAGGTAGTCAATGCGGAAGCAGGTGATTTTTACTCGCACCGTATGGATAATGCAGTATTGATTAAATTGGCAGCTCGTGAGTTGCGTTCCCAAACGTTTTTGTGTGAAGCGATGGATTTAGTGCCTAAAGAATATTTGACATTACTTCGTAATGAAATCAACGAATTTAGAGTCATTTTCTTAGCTTGGGTTCGTTCTTTTGATATGGCAAATGATATACGTGATGAATGGAGTTTTGACCCTTCAGCATAAAAAAAGAGGGTAACGAAATTCGTTACCCTCTTTTTTTATGCTGCCATTCGAAACACACTCATCGCCAATCGCTTGGCAGCTTCGAAAGCTTTATAGTCAATACTTGGAATAATATCTCGTTCTTCCAAAAATTGAATCAATTTTTCGGTAGGCATATTTCCTACTAGTGAATCTTGGGCAAACGGACACCCCCCAAAGCCTTTCATGGCTCCATCAAAACGCCGACAACCATTGTCGTAGGCAGCTGTTACTTTTGCTTCCCAATCGGCAGGATGTGTATGCAAATGCGCTCCAAATTCGACCTTCGGAAATGACTCGATCAGACTACTAAATATTTTACCAATACTATCAGGTGTAGCGACTCCTACGGTATCTGATAAAGATATGGTTTCTACTCCCATCGAAATAAAACGATCTGCCCAATGCTCTACAATAGCAGGGTCCCAAAAGTCTCCATAAGGATTGCCAAATCCCATTGATAAATAAATAATCAACTCTTTTCCTTCATCTTTACAACGATCAAAAATATATTTTACGCGGTCATAGGCTTCTTCCTGCGAGGCGTTGGTATTGCGCTGCTGAAAGGTTTCAGAAATAGAAAAAGGGAATCCTAAATAGTTGATTTGCTCGTATTCTAAGGCATCATTGGCTCCACGCTCATTGGCAACAATAGCCAGTAACTTCGATTCGGTTTCGTCCAAATCTAGGCGTGCTAATACTTTCCAAGTATCCCGCATTTGTGGGATCGCTTTGGGAGAGACAAAGCTACCGAAGTCGATGGTATCGAATCCGACTTTTAGAAGGGTATTGATATATTCCACTTTCGTTTCTGTAGGGATAAAGTCATGTAATCCCTGCATCGCATCTCGTGGACATTCAATGATTTTCATATAGTAACAATTGAGAGATTGTTTGAAAGACCAATATAGGCTAACTAACACTTGTTTTTATAAGATACTAAAATAATAGTGATTGGGCAAACTTATTACGAGGGAACGATTAACGTCCGACGATTTACGATGGAACAATTTACGATTAAAAGTCATTCGTTCTATCGTCGGACGTTAATCGTCCTATCGTTTTTGCGTAAGGGATAGTAGTGGTAGCTTGGCGTAGAGACGTTGC
>JAHDHP010000305.1 GCA_020631245.1 Bacteroidota bacterium
TCATCTTCTTCGGGGATATTATTATTGGGGGTGGAGTCGGGGTCGAATTGGTCTACTTTAGATACGGCTGCAATAACCTCAATTGTATCAGCTACCTCCACATAAGCTTTTATCCTTAAATCCAATGATTCATGCGCTCTTAATTCATTAATTCGCCAACTAAAATAGTTATTTGAATAAGTACCTCTACTTTGTTCTACTTCATGAATAGTCAAGGCTTTGGGTACACGACTAAAGATAGACACATTACTAGCAATACCAGGACCTTCATTATGGATTGTTATCAAATAAGAAACAAGATCGCCTACTTTGGTGGGTATGGGTTCATCTATTGTCATACTTAAAGACAAATCCGTTTCATTAATACTTTCGATGTATATTCGAGCGTGATCATCTTCTGTAATGTCATTATTATTGGGCGTAGAGTCTACATCAAATTGATCTACATGTTCTACTTCTACTTGATAGTCAATAATTCCTTTTTCTAATATGGTGGTATATAAAATAACAAAAGCTTCTTCTCCACAATAAAGTTTAGGTATTTCAAAATACTTTCCCAACCAAATTCCCTTATTCATCTGTCCAATATAAAAATCGGTTTTAGGAGGAATAGGAAATAAGACCTTTATATTTGTAGCGATGCCTGGTCCATCATTTCGAACCCTTAGCACAAAACCACAGTCTGCTCCTAAAGAAACTACTTCTAATGGTTCACCAGGATATTCCGTTTCCACCATTGTATGTATTGAAATATCGACATAGTTCAGTATGGCAATAATCGTTTCATCTTGATCATCTTCTGCTAGTTGGTAATTTGCTGGTGTAGAATCAAGGTCTGCCTGATCTATTTTATGTACTTGCGCTGAAAAATAGATCGTTGTATCTTGCCATTCAACTACCTTTACGCGCAGATTGAGCTTTGCACTATCGCCTGCTTTTAGGGTGTCTAATTGCCACAAATGGCTATTGTAATCATAATCAAATGTATTACTACCTATAAACTCTAACCCTTGAGGAATTGAGTCTCTTATTTCTATCCCAGTAGCTATTGTATTCCCTTCATTATACACGGTCACCTCTAAGTGAAACAACTCTCCTAGCCCTTTGATAATATTAATTGGTAGACCTTTTTGGGTCATTGAAACCGTTTTAAGAGCTATATCTACGCTTCCTTCATTACAGACATCCCTATCCGTTCCTTCTTCCTCTACTTCCAAAAAATCTCCCTCCCAATTAAAAAGTAATTCGGTGCCATCACATAGTTCTACTTCGTACACTTCCCCATCATCTAGTTCAACTTCTGTGATGTATGCATCTGGATAGTTGGTGGTGACATATTCGTCTATTGAGGAAGGATAGTCATCGACTGGGCCGTTGTGTGTTTTCTTTTTGCAGGCAGTGGTGAGTAGTATTGTAAATAGTGCAAGGAGTAAGAGCAGTCCTTTCAATTGGTTCATAGATATACAAATTAAGTACCTGTAAATTGCTGTTTATGCTGATACAAATCAAAATATTGATTAATTGACAAAGGTACAAAATCATGTTGTTGACTGAATAAAATAATCGTTTTCTTTTTTTGTTGTTGCTGTAATGCTTGACTAATAAGCAGCGTTGCTTCTTCATCCAAATCTTGAAAAGGCTCATCTATTAATAAGATGGGTTTATTGGTAAGAAACGCACGTGCATAAAACAGTAGTTTTTGCTGTCCTTTTGATAGTAACCCTCCTAATTCTCCAATGGGAGTATCTAATTGCAATCTTTTTTGTTGGGGGATATTCGCTTGAAGTTGCTCTAAAATGGCTGCTGCTTTGGGGCGTTTAGCAGCTTTTCGGCTATAAGAAATGGCTTCAAAAACTGTTTTGCCTAATAGCGGAAGCTGTGCCGAAACGATGGTTATTTTTTTACGAATTGATTTTTGAGAGAATTGCTCAATCGCTTGTCCATCGAAGTAAATGGTACCAGATGTGGCCTGATACAGTCCCATCATTAATTTGATTAAAGAGCCTTTACCACTTCCCGAAGCTCCTGTAACTAAAGAAATATTTTTGGCGGGAAAATACCAATTTAGCTGTTCGAAAAGGGAGTTTTTACCTTGATAAGCAAAACTTAAATTATACAATTGCACACTCCCTTCCTTTAATTTTAAAGGGATGGCATCTTGATTTTCAAAGTTTGCTTTATTCAGCACATTTAGTAGTTTTTCAAAAGAGATATTTCCCATTTCCCATACAATATTAACACGCAATAGGCGACGAAAAATAGGTAATAAACTAATCAAAAACATTACAAAAATCAGTAAGGTACTTCCTTGTATGGCTACGGATTGTTGTTTTAATTGGTAAATAACCAATAGCACCAATCCTAACATCACGTACATAGCCGTAGGTACGAGTGTGCGGATGAAGGCGGTAATCGTTTGGTATTGTTTTCCCCAATGATACACTTTATCAGAACGCTTCTTGTATTGTTTGATAATTGGTACTTCTTTATTGAAACTTTTGATCGTGTGAATACTGCGAAGGTGTGTATTAACAAAGGAGAGCAGTATAGATTTAGAACGCCGACGTTGACGAGTGATCTGGGCTAAATAACGATTGAAAAAAATGACGATGAGGGTAGTAAGGAATAAGCAGGTGGCAATTAGTACTCCTAATTGAAAGTGAATAATAGAGAGGGTAATACAGGCGAATATGAGCAAGAGTAGATCACCTATAAAGCGGATAACTCCATTGCTCAAATAATTTTGAATGCTTTTTAAATCTCCACTAAAACGCAATAAGTATTTCCCGATTCCTTTTTCATCATATATAACACTAGGGAGGTATAGTTGATGTTCAAATAACTGATTGCGAACATTTAGCACGAGTTTCTCGCCTAACATACCTATACAATAACGCTCTAAGAAAGTAAATACTCCTTTTAGGAGTACCAAGATGGCAAAAAAGCCTAAAAACTGCGGAATTGTCGCCCCTATGTCCAAAGGAAGCCAGTCGAATATTTTTGAACGATAAGCATTAAAATCAAATACTAATTCGTAATACTTACCAATAGATACAGGAATAGCAATAGTTAGTACACTTGATAAGATACTGCTAATAAGTGTAATACTGATCCATTGTTTGTGTTGCGCACAAAACTGCTTGAGTAATTGCCACTTGGTAAACATAATCGTTAAATGATAAATCGTAGAAGTATCTTGGATACTTCTACGATTCTAGTACAGCGTAAAGAAAATGACTAATAATTTAAATTGCTTTCGCAAAGTCAGGTATATGACTTGCGGTAGTAACAACTTTACCAATTGCCTGATTTACCAATCCTAAAATATCTCCTTCTACCATATCTTCTAGGGTTAATACAGGTATAGATACATAATTTTGTACTTCTTCAATGAGTAGTGGAGCCATCGTAAAACGCCCACAAAGTGCAAAGGGGCGAATATTTATTTTGCTCAATAGCTCTACACCACTAATCGCTCCTGTACTATTTCCATCGGAATAGACCACTCCATCAATAGTATCCATAAATGCCCTACTAGTGAGTAACATATTTGTTTCTCTTTGTAATAATCCATCTGCAATTTCAACAACAATATAATCGGGTTGAATGGTAGCTGCTTGATTTAGAAGTCCCTGATATAGATTCAAAATTTCGTCTAGGGTGTACATATAAGTAGAAGGAAAACCAAAGTGAGAAAAGTCACTTGCTTGGTTCGCTCCACAATCTTTCACAAAGTCGGTATCTTTTGAATAAACGGTACCTGTAAGTTTAAAGAAAGCCACTTTTTGTCCACTCAGATGCAATCCTCTACACAGATAACCCGCAGTTGTTGTTTTTCCACTATCCATAGAGCCTCCAATAGAAAGGATAACAGGGCAATTGTTGGGCTTGGTACCTGTAAATAAGGTTTTCATTTGATTCAAATAATGGGTATTGATCACTTTACCACTATAATCAGTAGCATAAGCTAATAATTCGAGGGTTGTTGGCCCTTTATGTTCGAAACGTTGATGAATAGATTTTAATTCTCCCATTACACCTCCTTGTCCTAAAATATGGTATTCAGGTAAAATATCAGTAGGGACATAGCCTTCTAATTGATTGGTAGCATAGCGTGTTCCAAATACTGCCAATACTTCATCACCTGGAAAAATATGGCGATTTTTTCCTTCTGGTCGTTGGAGTCGCGTATGTTTTCCCAACTCCTTTACTTTGAAAAGGGCAACATCACCAGCGCGTGGAATGTAGGTATTTACAATCGAATAATTGAGTTGATAATCATTAACTCCTTTAGTGATAATTGTCTGTTTAATTTGCTTATTCATGTTAGTTATTTGATTTAATTGCATAATGATTAATTCCCCTGACTAATAGGCGAATTTTGCCAGAAACGATTAGGACTAGGTTTCTGCGTTTTATTTCGTTTCTCCAAACGTTTTTCTACCTTTTTTACACTTTTCAATTTCCAATAGTATCGAATACCTCCTCCAAGCATAAAATAATTGCTAAAGGGGCGTTCTATTCTATCTCGATCCTGATTGTACACATTCATAGCATGTCTATGCGAAAAATCAGTATTAAATTCTTGTTGTCGCATTAGTTGTAGGGAAAAGCTCCATCCCATCTTGGTTTTTAAGCTTGTTCCAATTGCCAAACGCATTCGATGCAATCCATAGGGGACATGTTTACCAATGTAATCTTTTCCATTATTAATGAATTGCCTAACAGGATTTCCACCTATATTGTAATAAATTCGATAGCTGATAAAGGGCGATAACTTCAAAAACTTGTTGAGTTTTAAGCTTGGAGGCTTCGCACGAATGGTGTAAATAATACGCCAACGATATTTGGTTTCATTAACAGAATGGTACTCACCCATAAACGCATTACTCAGATTTAGTTTGCCTATTCGATTACGCAGGGCCGTAGAAACATAAAAGCGATATTTTATATCTGTATCCTCTCGCTTAAAAATGAAGGTATTACTATGTCCCAAGCCCACACTAATATGTCGTTTTACATAAAAATTGGCTCCAAAGCCATTTTGTATAAAAGAGAGTTTGTAAGGCTGTGTATTAAATCCAAATAATTGGCTATAAGAAAGATTCACCCTGGGCAGTACCTTCACACTCAAAGCCATACTATTCCAGTTTTTAAGTGGCTTTGTTGGTGTTTTAGGAATAACCTGTCCTTTTACCTCTACGATAAATGATAGCGCAAGACACAGGCAAAAAAATATTATATAGTAGTCCTTTTGCATTTTATATTGACATTTTAATGACAAAATTCATGCCAAACAAAAAACACAAACACCTGACTATCAGAATAAAACACAAAGAAATATCATTCAACTTAAATAGTTGTCAAATACATTTCACATCCAATAAAAAATAATATAGGGATTAAGGTAGGGACTTTAAATTTCGTATCTTTTCCAAAGAAAAAAGTATCTTTTTGAGAGGCAATCTTAGTGGTTCAAATTGTAGAAAGAATGGTGGAGGGAACTGCGTGAGGGATAGTAGCGGTAGCTTGGCGAAATGGCTGCTTTTGTGAAGCAAGGACTAGCGGGGCTGACAGCGGAAGACACCGCTAGGATTATGC
>JAHDHP010000306.1 GCA_020631245.1 Bacteroidota bacterium
CTAATTTACGCAATTTTGCGATCATTGTCAATTGTTTAATGTATCGCTTCAACTCATTTTTATTGGGTGTTACCTTTAGTAGTTGTTCTAAAGTTGTTCGTAATACCTCTTCACTTTGTTCTTTTGAGTATTTACTTAATATAGCCAACATGATGACTTCAGGTACTTGAGAAGAAAGCAATTTTTCACGATCTAAGTCCCTAACTGAAAGTAAATCAAATCCTTTAAATTGTTGTTTATCAGGTAACTGGTGAGACATATTGACTCTATATTGTCCCAAATATACCACAAGGTGACGAATAGGTTTCTTATATCGTTTTAATAGTATACCATGATATTCCGCTAAACGATATAACATTTTCGGATCATTTTCTGATTGAAACTCTACATGAAAAATAAACTCTTCCCCCGTTTCTGTTTCTACTTTAAATAATGAGTCCATCTCTCGTTCGATAGTTGTTTGAAGCTTGGCTTCAAGTGGTGTATATTTTTTGATTTTGAAGTCAGATTGCCATTCGACAAGTTTTAAGAAAAGAGGCACTGCATTTTCTTTAAATATCTTATCGTATTTATTCCCTTCTCCTTTATTTTGATTGTTTTCTTTTGCCATGATTCGATAGGTTGTCTATAAGAAAGACATATGAGGAGGCATTTTTTCCCGATGATTTTCATTTTTTTTTACCACAGAGGGCACAGAGAAGAAATCACAGAGGACACAGAGAGGTGAAGATACTCCTTATTCAGTCATCTGGACATCCAATCAAGAACCCACCCCTAACCCATCCGAGGCGGGGAACTGCGTGAGGGATAGTAGTGGTAGCTTGCCGAAGTAGCTGACTTGTGACGCCTCCGCTGGCAGGGCTGACAACGGAAGACACTGCCAGCGGATTGGCGGAACAGGCTGCTACGAGGCAACTACAAACGGATAGCCCGACCTGAAATAGGTTCTGAGGGCTTGTGGGCATTAAGGTAGAGACAAGGCATGCCTTGTCTCTACGCAAGCCCGCATTCCCGAAGACCTATGAAAGGGCACGCCCTTATAAGTGAATCAAATAACACTGGATAGCATTATTCCAGAAGTTCGGCGAGTGGTACTCCTAACAAACGATGATTAATCCAAAGCTCGTAATTACGGAAAATCTGTCCTGAGTTTTCAGAGGCAGGTTTTTCTTTTTTTAGCTGGGTCATTGCTGCTTGTAGTTGGGTTAATTCGTCTTCAATTCCAACAGTATCGAAGGCATTGAGTTTCCCTATTTTGTTCATTTGTTGGAGAATGATTTCCTCTAGAGGCGATAGCTTTTTTTCTTGTTGTAATTGGCGTTTTACACGACGCACATGATTAGCAATCTCTTCTAGTTTATTGAGTTCGAATAAAAGAATGAGTTGAAAAAACTGATTGAGTTTACGTACTTCTTTTCGTACTTGGAATTTATAATTGTCTAATTCTTGACTCCATCGGTAAGCGTTTTTGAACTCACCGAGGTAGAAATAAATAAGCATAATATTGCCACAAAGCGATAGAAAACGACCTGGATTGATATAATCCGCCAAATCCATCAGTTTGATGCCAAGCTCGATGAGTTGATCTTTGGCTTGATACAACGTACCTCCGTTTAAATAAAGGAGGGTTTCGTGATAGGCTGCCATTTGGAATATCTTGGCTTCAATATCTTTGGAAGTAGAGGGGAGTTCTTTTATTTTTTTGATAACATCGGGGTATTCCTCAAACTTTTTTAGGTAGTAGCATCCATATAAGTAGTTGCAGAGTGCCCGACGGTAGGCATCTATTTCTTCTTTTAGGAAGTGGGGGTGGCTTTCCCACAATTCGAGTATGGCTTTATAATTATTGTAAATAACTGCTCCATCTACCCGACGAAAGGCTATAAGCGCGTGAATGGTATGTACCGATAATTGGGCATGAAAACTGGGTAGTTTCTCTTTCTGACTTGTTTGTAATAAAGGTTCTTCTAGGAGCTTGTCTAATAAAACTTGCTGGGCTTCTTCACTTTCAAACTGCTTCGTTCGGAGGGCAGCCTTGACTGTAAACTCTAATCGTCTCAATTGTTGCTGGACTTGCCACCGTTCCATCAAATGGGCTTCTTCGGCATTTAAGGCTTCCATTTCTTTGATTAAGTCTTTGTCTTTTAACTCAATTAGTAGTTCTCGCTCTAGGGCAACCATTTGGAGTAATTCGGGAAAACGCTCGTATTTCTCGGCAATGGCTTTGACCCGCTTCAGTTCCTTTTCTACCCCCTTATAAATTCCTTTTCGATACAAAATGGTGACAAACTCCAATTCTTCGGTTAGTTGTGTCTGTATGCTCCTTTTAGCTTGATTGGCATAAAATAAACGTAGTGTTTTAAGGAGTTGTCGATAGAGTTTGTTTTTAGTAGCAGAAAGTTGTTTGATAAAGTTGTCTTTGGCGTGTTTCTTTTTAATTAAATCATCCAAAGGTAGCTCCTCCCCTTCTGCTTCTTGTTTTTTGAGCAGTTGGTTAATGGTATTGAACAAGCGGATTTGATTGCTCTTTGGATTAAGAGCATGCTGTTTCAAATACGCTTTTTCTTTGGCGTTTAGGCTATAAATAAGGTCAAAAAGGACTTGCATAAACGGTAATAAAGTGAAAGGCTAAAACGTCCACAAACACCTAATAATAAGGCACTTAGACTAATAACAGGTCTTCTTTTTACTTGTATAAATGGTAACTATTTTGAAAAGTTGGTTTCCTAAACAGCTCTTTTTAATTAACCTTTTTTCGAATTACACAGTTAAAGAAGCAACAACACACAAAAAGCAAATAAAAATAATTGATTAACTTTAATAATAAAAACAACCTATAAAACTATTCAACTATGAGAAATTTATTTAGTACCATTTTTCTAATGACTTGTTTCCTCTTTAGTAGCAGCTTTAATAGCCAAGCGCAAAATGAAACGACTACTCGGATTTCCTGCATTGATGCAAACTGTAATGGACAATGTGATTCAAATGAAGTAAAAGGAACTTCTACCAATTCTTGCATCGCTTATTGTATTGATTCAAACAACAATGATATTTGTGATAATCATGAAAAGAAGCTTCCGACCAAACACATACTAAATACACAACAAGTGGGAGTTGGCATTATTGATCCAGATTGTAAAGGATGTGAAGATCCAGATTATATGAGAATAACGAACCCTCTTTTAAAGTACAAAACAAAACTACCTTTAAGAGTAATTGATCCTTCGAAAGTACCGACTATGCCCAACCCCAAATAATTGATTCTTTGATCTCGAACTGTCTTGAGATAATCAACTTGAGACAGTTCACCTCTACCAACTACTAAGTCATTTCTGTTTTTAGTTCAAGCTACTATTTATCAAAAAATATAGGATAAATAAACAGGGGAGCTATGCCTTATCAGCAAGCATAAAATAACAAAAATTTATCAAAACAACTATTTATAACTCATTAACATTCAAAATTCAAAACCATGAAAACTTATTTTTTAAATTCAACAAACCCACAAACCATGACTCAATTAATTAAGAAAAGTGCATTCATTTTACTATGCATTCTCGGAATTACCCTAGCTACTAACAATGCTCATGCAGAAGATTGTATTCGTTTCAATCCCGATAACATCGAAATCGTACCTTACACCAATGGACAGTATCGAATTATAGAAGGAGGCACTCATGCCATGTTCCTTTTCCCTAACTATGCAGAAGCAAAAATGGCATATACAATCATCAAAAAGTACCGTATCACCAATAGCTGTTTTGTAGGACGACCTGGACCATCTTTCAAATATCTATTGGTTGGAAACAAAAGCCCTCAAGGTAAAATATCTGGTGAAGATTGTATTCCTTTTAACCCCAATAACATTAAGGTCGTTTGTATCAAAGGACGCTGGAAAATCGTAGAAGGAAGTCACTGGATTTTTGACTTTGGAAACAAGAGAAGTGAAGCTTACGAATCGTACAAGATCATCAAAAAGTATGGATTCACCCAGTCTTGTTATGTAGGTCGTGCTAATCCTTCTTTCCAATACTTACGCAAAAGTGCAACTGTGAGTAACTTACCTAGCATTGATGGAACTTATGTCAATACTGATTCGAATACAAGAGGCTTGACAACGATCAAAATCAAGGGTAATGGTACGCAATTTACAACATGGGGAGCTTGTCATCCTTCTGATTGTGCTTGGGGAACAACTCGCCTTAAAAAGCAAGGAAGCAATACCTACAATGTATATTATGATCAAGATTTTGCTACTCGCAAAATTTCAGTTACACACATCACCCCACACGGAAACATGTTAAAAGTGATCATGCACACTAGCTATACAGACAGTAGAAAAGATCGAAAAGACACCTTCTATTTCAAGCGATCTACAGTTGCTACACTCAATTTTCAACCAGTCGTATTAAAACCATTTGATTTTTAATCGAATGATCGAATAAACTGAATGAATTCTCCCCAAAGGGCAGCTCCATCTAGGAGGTGTCCTTTTTTTCATCTTTATCAAGTAAAAATTGAAAAAAAATTAGCATCTTTATTTAACCGTATTAGAATTTAAAGCCATAGCTATGATACGAACATTTATTCTAATCTGCCTGTTGTTCGTCTCCTCTACTACCCAAAATCTTGCTGAAACTCAGCCTTTGACTACCGATACCTTTTGGTGTATTGGTTTGGTTTTTTGAACGGCGAGTAGATAATGATACTTTCCGAGATGGCTGGCCAGGTATTAGTGATGGTGTTTGGTGGGCGGTGGTAACAATGACCACCGTAGGTTATGGTCGTAAAACACCTCAATCAAGTGGTGGAAAAGCCATCGCAATAAACCAACCTTATGAAATTCTTCCAACACACAATCATCACATTATTATTAATGACCTTACTAGTAGCCTGTTCCAATGAAAATGATAACAACAATAAACAACCAAGCAAAAAGGACGAAAAAGTACAGCCAACTGAAAACAAAACTGTAGAAGAAACAGTACCTACTCGCGCCCAATTAACTATTACATCCACTTCTTTTCGAGGTATTTCTGTTGGTGATAACATTTCCCAACATACCGATTATATCCAAAAAGAAACGCTCCAAACAGGTGAAGGAGATTTCGAAGTCTACCGCATCAAGGATTTCAACAATCATCCAGTTGGCTATCTAATACCCGATCCGACCGATGTAACTTTAGTGGGTGATATTACCATCGAAAGCCCAACAGCGAATACGGCACAAGGCATTAAAGTAGGTAGCACATTTGAAGAGTTAAGCAAAGCGATTCCCAATATCCCCGTACATGGCTCCGAAATAGAAGGACGCACTTATGCGATTGATAACAATCTAGCTTACCGCCTCAATGCTGCCCATTTTTCCTACGAAATTGATCCTTCTAAAATTGCCCCTACTACTAAAATTACAGAAATTTCAATTAGAAGAGTTGTAAAATAAGTTGGGCGTGCCCCCATTTTCTCGTTTTGCCCGTTCTTGCGTCCTCGCAAGAACTTCAGGCAAAACGAGAAAATGGGGTCGGGCTATCCGCTTGTAGTTGTCTCACACCCGCTAGTTCAGCAGATGCCTAGCAGTG
>JAHDHP010000307.1 GCA_020631245.1 Bacteroidota bacterium
CTTCCTCTTTTTCTTCTTCACTTCCTGCTTATAAGCCTTCGGAATCTCATCAAACTCATTCGTTTTCCACTTGGTAGTAAACCAATACTTAAAGGGGTAGATAAACTGTCCTAGGAATGTTTTAGGTACTTCATCCATATCCCAAACTCCCAATACAGGTGTTTTTTGTTCTTCCTCTTTGGGAAGGTAATAAAAGCCAAATAAGACATCCCAAATATTTAAGGCCGAAGCAAAGTTAACTCCATATTTATAAGGTACATTTTGGGCATGATGCCAAATATGGGTATTGGGGCTATTGAAGATATAATTTAATGGGCCTAGTGGAATTTTGGCGTTGGCATGGGTGAAAAAAGCAAGAAATACAAAAATAAAGGTCGTATAAATCGTGTATTCGTGTGGGGCGTATCCCAAAAAAATAAAGGGCATATAAGCCAATGGTCGAAAGACAAAATACTCTCCAATGTGAAAGTGTCGCGAAGAGGCAACTCCTATTTCTTCTTGGGCATGATGTATTTTGTGGAATGCCCACAAAAAGTCAAAGCGGTGCATAAGAAAGTGGGCCAGCCACTCCATAAAATCGACTAAGACAAATAAAACAATGACCTTCAACCAAATGGAAGCATTCGCAAGATCATAAATGATTATGTTTTCGCGAGTCAGTCCAAAATTCCCTAGTAACTGAAAGAAGTAATGATCTAGTAAATTGGTGACCGCAAATAGCCCTATAAAGATGATAATAAAGTCGTAAAAGAACACATAAAACCAATCTAACCAAAATCCTTTTCGCTTCAAGCGATCATACTTAATCACCTTTGGCAAAATCATCTCCAAACCAAATGCTATTGCTAAACACATTAACATAAATAAAAAGGGATTGGAAATAGAGAGCACTTGTATCTCTTGCCAACAATAATCCCAATAATATTTTTGGTAAAATAGAAAGCGTTCTAAAGCTGAGGCATCTGGTTGCATAACAAAATGGGCTTAAATTTCTTAGATGAAAAAGAATGACTTGATAAATATGATGATTGAACCATTAAAGTTAATGATAATTCGGATATTTATGCAATTTTATAATATTCACGACCTCAAGCATGACACCACCCAAGATAAGTAATAGCCACTTATTCTTCTTGTTTTTAAAAATTGGATCGGTAGCATTTGGTGGCTTTATGTCACTTATTGCTATTGTGGAAAGTATTGTGGTAAAAGAAAAAAAATGGCTACCTCAAGAAACCATCTTAGACGGTATAAGTTTGGCGAGTATCTTACCAGGTCCTATGGCGGTCAATGTCATCACTTATATCGGCTATAAAATCAATGGTATCAAAGGTGCTATTGCCACTTTTATGGGTATTATGATTCCTTCCTTTATCATGATTTTACTATTGGGCGATCTCTATCTCAAATATAGTGAAGAGCCGCTTGTTCAATCTATCTTTCAAGGCATTATGTTAGCTGTTGCCGCCATCATTATACAAGTTTGTCTCCGCATGGGACGCAAAAACTTTCGAAACGCCAAAGATTATCTACTAGCATTGATCGCCTTTTTGATCTTGTTTTTTGCTCCAAAATCTATACAACTTTATTTTACCTTTGGCATTATTATACTCTACGGGTTCATCGGTTATATCACACTTCCTTCCAAAGAAATCAACAACACATCACCTAGTCAAAGTAGTTCTATCAATTGGAAACAGCTAAGTATTCCTCTTATCATCCTCGCCTCTTTACTTCTCCTTTCTTTACTTCCTATTCCGTGGCAAATTGGCAGTTTAGAACATCTTTTTGTGAAGTTTAGCGGACTTGGTTTGATGTTATTTGGTGGTGGTTATGTATTTATTCCTCTGATTCAAGAATTAGTCGTTAGTCAATATGAGTGGATGAGTCAAAGTACCTTTGTAAATGCCATTGCAATGGGACAAATCACGCCTGGACCTATTGTCATCACTATTGCTTTTGTAGGTTATAAAGTGAATGGTATCATGGGAGCTATTGTTTCAACTTTAGCCATTTTTGGTGCGCCTGCTACGCTTATGCTCGTCGCCTCTCAATTGATGGATTACTTCAAACAAAGAGAAGATATTCAAAAAGCCATGCAAACCATTCGAGTAGGCGTAATAGGTATGATTGCTTATGCTGCTTGGATTATTATCAATACACCATTTACCAACCTATTGAGTTTAGAATTTGTCTTGCTATTTAAACTCTTATCTTTGTTCAGCTTTCTAATGATTTTACTCCTAAAATACGAAGCTAATATTTTAGTAGTTATTCCCCTTGCTGGATTGTTAGGGGCTTTACTTTTTTAAATGGTTTATATCTATCATGCAAGCGATTTTTATTATTGGTGAACAACGCAGCGGCTCGAACTTACTACGCATGATGTTGAATAAACATACAGCGATTGCAGCTCCACACCCTCCTCATATTTTACAGCGCATCCACCCTTTATTACCCTATTTTGGAGATATTCAACAAGAGAAACCATTTCAAGCATTAGTCCAAGCTACTTGTGAGTTAATTGCTAGAAACCCTATTCCCTGGGATATAGCTCTAGACCCAGCATACATTGTACAACAAAGCAAAGAACGAAGTTTGATCGGTGTCTTCGATGCTATTATGACCCAATATGCGCAAGCTCAAGAGGCTAGTACTTGGGTGTGTAAAAGTATGCAAAATGTTTACTTTGCTAGTGAATTAGAATCCTTTTTTCCACAAGCTAAATATATTTATTTACATCGCGATCCTAGAGATGTAGTGGTATCTTTTCAAAAAGCAATTATTGGGGAGAAACACCCTTATTTGATTACACAACGTTGGGTCAAACTCCAAAAAGCCTGTATAGCACTTCAACATCAAATGCCAAGCGATAGGTTTTATACTTTATCTTATCAAAACCTAACCAACGATCCCCAAACAACTCTCCAACAACTTTGTCAGTTTATAGGAGTTTCTTTCGAAACCAATATGTTAGATTATCATCACTCTGCTGAAGCACATAAAGCCGCATCGGTAAGTACTTTATGGGAAAATTTAGAAAAGCCAATTATTCCAGATAACAGTGGTAAATTCAAAAAAGCCTTATCTCCTAGTACCATCCAACTCATCGAACAACTAGCACATCCAGAAATGAGACATTTAGCTTATGAATGTCTCTATCCAATCAATCACCAAGCCCTATCTTTTACCGAAAAAGAGCTATTACAAATACAACAAACTAATCAAGCGGCAAAAGCACATATTAAGCAACAATTCAAAGAAGATCACCAAAGAAGGCAATATCAATTAGCTGTTTTAGAAGAAATTAAAAACTTGATTGACAAAAAATAAATCTTCATGCTCGTATTCGATACTCCCTTTTAAGCCCTTACTATCAAGTATCGCTTCTCCTTCAAAAGACAAACCTATCCACTTACTTTCTTGTGGAGCAAGTTGCAAAGGTCTTATCAATTGTACTGTACCTTTATTAGTGGCAATCTTTGTAATTTTCAAAGGATAAGTGGACTGATTACTTACCTTTAATTGCTTCATTACACCTTCTTCCAGAACAATCTTCAACAACTTTGGTTGCCAAGTGCCCTTATTCACTCGGTAATTCTGCACATTATAAAAATAGCCTTTTTGCAAGGTTTCACCACTAGCAGCCAACTCACTAAAATTGTGATCCAAATTTTCATTTTGCCCCCACGATACCAACAAGTTACCATTCTTCAATAAACTCACCCCTCCTCTACGTTTCGTAAAATTAATATCATTGCCATAAAAACGATGTAATAAAGTCACCTTTTTATGTTCTTCATCCACCCGATACATCACCACACTCGACTGCTTATGATCGTGAAAAGTGCCATTATCAAAAAGCACCAAAGTATCTCCATGCATTCGCGCCTGATGTTGCCCTGCAAAACCAATCGTGTCATTTACAAACTCAAACACATTATTTTTTCCTCCCATTCGCCAAATCACATCTCCTTCTGGCCATTTAATTTTTGTAATTTCACTCATATCTCTACTAGAAGTAATAACCGTCCCATCTTTCTCCAAATATTGAATTGAATTAAAGTGACAATAATCTAGTGATTTAGCTCTCAAATCAAGGTGTTCTCCACCATCTAATATCGAAAAATGATCTTTCGAATTCCACTCATGCAATACTTTTTGTTCTGTTAAATCAATTTCAAAAATACTAAAATGAATCACCTTCACTGCTTCTTGCCCTCCCGCTACTCGCTTCGACAAGTCTAAGGTATCAGGAGTAGGTGCGAACATCAACAAATGTCCATTGGGTAAAAACTGAAAATCATGCGCATCTAATGTAATTTCCTCCACTTTGTCAACAACTTCTAGATTCAACAAGGTATCCAAACGATGCAATGCTGATTTTCCCTTTAAGCCACCTGCTATATATAAATATTGTTGGTCATCAGAAGGGCGTAATTCTAAGGGAGAGTGATCCAATTTATAATTAAACAAGATATTGGCCTCCTTATCAATACCATTGATATACATCTTCGCCACTCCCTTATACCGAAAGGGCAAATACAAAACATCCTCTCCATATCCCCCCTTTATATTTTTAATAGAAAGCTGTGATGCTCGCTGTCCATAACTACTCAAAGCCAGCAATATAAATATCATTAAAAACCAGTAATATCTCATTTTATATTTATTTTAATACTTTGGGCGTGCCCCCATTTTTCTTTTCTGCCCGTTCATGCGTCCACGCATGAACTACAGGCAGAAAAGAAAAAATGAGGTCGGGCTATCCGCTTGTAGTTGCTTCATAGAAAAAGTGTTCGGCTTCTACGTCTAGCAGTGTCTTCCTGCCGTCAGCCCTGCTAGTCGTAGCCTCACTACTTTTCTATTTCACCAAGCTACCGCTACTATCCCTCACGCGTTTTACCCTTATTACAACATCATCCAACAAGAAATTCCTTGCCACTGAATCGGCTGTACAATCTTTAGTCTTCCATTCACATACACACAATCAGGAGCCGTCAATTCATAAATATTCCCATTTCCGTCATTCACCTTAACAACTACCTTCAAAAAGAGGCGATCATTTTCAGCATCAAATAAATCATACACGACCTTTTCAATTTTCGCTTTACTCCAATTCAACTGTTGTTTATCATAAGCCATCATCCGCAACTTCTGAAAACAATCATGTCGTTTTGTTTCAATCTTATCATTATATGACAAAATATAGTTTTCGCTATGGCTATGTCCATATACTGTGTGTTGTTCTTTAAAACTAATAAACTGCTTATAAAAGCTTAAAGAATCATTTTTTTGAAAATGCATAAACAAATCAAATCCAAATCGCTCATTACGAATTAATGCATCAATACTGTCTACATCTGATAGTAAGTAATTATCAAATTCTATTTTTTGCTGCCAACTCTCTTGAGTGCTTTTCTTTTTTTCGACCTTTTTATCAGTAGTATTTCCCCCATTCTGGCAGGCAAAAACGAAGCAGCTAATACTAACAAATAAAATTAGTTTTATAATTTTCATAGTTTCATTCATCAATAACGAATTACAGATATTCCCACCTTACTTGAATTAGGCAAATA
>JAHDHP010000308.1 GCA_020631245.1 Bacteroidota bacterium
CTTAGAGCGTTCTTTCTTTTTTTCAATAATAGTGGGAGTGTCAGTAAAAGATGCTTCTTGAGTAGGAGGAGGTACTAGTTGTGATGAAGAATTGTGCGAAGTTTGCGCTGCGATTTGCGTTGAGTTATCGACTGGCTTATCTTCCCTCTTTGAAGAGGTTGGGGCTGGCTTTTCGTTTTTGTGAGAGGATGGAGATTCGATATGTGATGAGTTATCAACTGGCTTAACTTCCTGCTTAGATGGGGCAGAGGTTGGTTTTTCATTTACCCGTTTTATCAAAGCCTGAATCTCCTCTACACTTTGAATTCGTTTTTCAATATCTCTAACCAAACAACAGCGAATAATGAGCTGGTAAGGGTCGGGAATTTGCTCAATGCTATCAGGGAGTTTGGCATCGAGAATATTTTGGGTGATAGTATGCGCACTATCTTTGTTTTTGCGCGAACCAAAGGGCAGTATACCTGTAAATAACTCAAATAACACCACTCCCAGTGACCATAAATCAGTAGGCACACCAATTTTAGAAAGGTCTTCCGTAATTTGCTCTGGAGCAGCATATTCGGGGGTATGGATAACCGTTGAATTGAGGGTCAAATCACCCTCGATAGTGCGACTCAAGCCAAAATCAGCGATTTTAGGAACCCACTTTCCCTCTTCTACATCAATGAGAATATTGTGTGGCTTGAGGTCACGATGAATGATGTTATGGTCGTGTAAATACTGTAATCCTTTTAGTATACCATGTGTGAGTTCCTTTTTTTGTTCAAGGCTTAGCCCTTGTTCCATGATATTGTGCAAGCCTCCTTCTTCACAATAATCCAATATCGCATAATCAAAAGTGCCAAACTGACTTTTGAAGCGGAAACAATCATGATAGTAAATGAGATGGCGGTGTCGTAGGGCTTTTGCACGTTTTACTTCATTAAATAAGCTGTATTTTTCATTTGCATCCTTCACCTCCGAGCGTTTGATCGCTACATGTATATCGTACTTGCAATCGTAAGCCTTGAAGACAGTACCAAAACCTCCTCGCCCCAATTGATCTTTATTGGGATCATAAATGTATCGACTTTCAAAAGCTTTGAAATCCATGAAAAAAAGAAAGTGACAGGTGAAAGAATAAAATTTGATGAGTGCATAATATGAACATTAAAGATACTATTTTTGTACTAAGAATACATAACAAAAAGAGACCATGAAAAAAAGTCGAATTATACTACTTGCACTTCTCGTTATTTTTGCATTGATGCAATTCTATAGAATTGATAAAAGCAGGCCTGAAACTGATCCACAAAAGGATTTAATAGCAATCACCAATCCACCTGCCGAAATAGCCGCTATTTTTAAAAATTCTTGCTACGATTGCCATTCCTATGAAACAAAATATCCCTGGTATACGAATATCGCGCCTGTTTCTATTTCTATTGCAGGGCATATTCGAAATGGTAGAAATAATGTGAATTATTCGATTTGGGGAGATTATGATGCCAACAAACAAAGGCATAAATTGGAGGAGATCATAGAGGTGGTACTAGAAGAAAAAACAATGCCTCCAAAAGGATACTCGCGTATGCATTCAGAGGCTCCATTGACGGAAGAACAACGTCAACAATTTGCGGATTGGGTAAAAAGCCAACTTAATTAACTAAGTAATAATAATATCCTTGGTCTTAGAATAATCTATGGACTGGTAACTATGGGCTAAAAAAACTGACACCTGAACCCTGTCACCTGACACCTTTTATTTTTAGAACCAACCATTCTTAATCATTCTTTGCATACGTTCTTCTCTGCTTTCTTGTTTTGGAGCCGAACCAAAGTTGCGTAAATCATACCGCAAGTTCACCATAAAATAACGTTGTAATACATTGCTCTCAACCGTTTCCACATAGTTACTCGCAATATTTCGACTAATACTCTGATTTTGATTAAATAAGTCAAAGACAGACAAACTCACCTCTGCACGATTCTTAGGCAAAAATTTCTTACCCACACTCATCGTAGCCAACAAATAACCACCATCTACCCCCTCACCATATCCATTAAAAAATTGGTGGACAAAATTGTTGCGCCAAGTAATACCCCACGGAAAAATAACTTCCAATTTCAAACTAGTGTTTTGGTTCAAGTAGTTCGAATTAAGGTTTTCTTGCAACTCATTATTGACAGTACCAATATTGGAGGTCGTTCCAATTGTAAAGTCCACTTTGTCGCTAATATTTGAAACAAGGCTAATGCCCAAACCTGTTTGAAAATCTTTGGTGCGATTATCAAGATCATTGATAATACTAGGCGTATTACTATAATTACCAGATACATTAAAGTTAAGCTTCGATTTGATCTTTTGGAGTGGAAAACCAACCGTAAAAAAACTATTGACCGCATATTGTCCATCAAGGTTTTCAGGGATGGTCAATTGCGCGCGTTTATCAATACCTAATTCATCATAAATGCTTACTCCCTGCCCATTATTATAAGTGCGACTGCCAATAAAATTGCTGGAATAAGAACCACCCAAATAGCTAAAAAACACAATGCCACTTTTAGGCATGGTAGAGTTGAAACGAGCAAATAACCGATGCGTATACCCTTGATCTAAATTAGGATTTCCTATTGATAACTGAACGGGATTGTTATTGTTTATCGTTTCTGAAAGTTGGTTAGCTGATGGATTTTGAGTACTTGAACGATAAAACATCCGTAAATTAGTGGTCTTGCTAAAGTTATGGCGAATCATCGCCATCGGAACAATATTGAAAAAGTTCTTATCAATCTTATTGGATATGGGAATGGCTTGAGTCGCTTGTAAATTGGTGAACTCAAACCCAGATCGGAGCATAAACATCGACGTTTTATGACGCAAACGGTACCCCAACTCTGGACGGTGAATAGTCGCCTTCGTTTCCAAATCATTGGATAAGTTGTTAAGAAATTCACCATTTTCATCCAAGCCTTCATACGTCGATAAGTCTTCTTTATCCTTCTCAATCCCAAATTCATATTCGATAGATAAAGCCCCTGTTTTACCAACAGGCTCCGAGTAAGAAGCCTCCACCTCATATTCAGTTGTTATATTTTTATTGCTGGTAAACTGCTCTTCGTTAAAATTATATCCTTGTACTTGTTGGTCATAATTCAATAAGCTTTCTTCACTCAATGGATTATAAGATTGATCTACTCCAAAGGAAATAACGCGCCCTCTTTTTTCGAGTCGTCTGGATATACGAATAGAATTACTCAAGGTCCAGTCAATAGCATTGGCATCATAATTATTTTGGGTGCTTATGGGTTCATTTCTAGTTATATAATCGGTATTTGCTAGTTCCGTACTATTGTTTTTTTGCCACGAAAATCGAGGACGTAGACGAATACGGGTGCGTCTATCAGGATTGATATTAATACGCCCTTGCAAGCGGTTACTAAACGACTTAGAGTTGACCACATTGTCTTCCCCATAAAAATCACCATCTACCTCTTCATTAAAAAAAGTACGATCAATATCCTCAATGGCATCATTATTATTGTGATTCACAAAATAAGAAGCTGACATCTCCGCTTTCTCACCCCATTTGTCACTAAAATTAATACCTACGCTATTCGTATTAGTAATTCCATTTTGATTCCCCACTTGAAAACTTTCGCCTCTTCCACGTCCTCCACGACGCCCACCCCGACGCTGTTGGCGTCCCGTCAGACTACTAATATCATCAGCAGCAAAATTCTGCTGATTAATATTATTCGACATACCAATCAGAGAAACCCGTCTTTGCTTCGCAAAAATATTCACATTCCCACCTGCCTGATACCGATTATCTTCTCCATAACCCGCATACAATTTTCCAAACTGCCCATTCCGTTTATCCACTTTCGTAACAATGTTGATTGTTTTGGTGGTATTACCATCATTAAAACCACTAAACTGCGAGCTTTCACTCTGCTCATCAATCACCTCAATTTTGTCGATTACCTCCGCAGGCAAAGCCTTCAGTGCAGCATTTGGGTCATTTCCAAAAAACTCACGACCATCCACCGTCACCCGATTTACATTTTCACCCATCGCCTTTATTACGCCATTTTCAATTGTAATACCAGGCAATTTTTTAATCAAATCTTCGGCATCCGCATCGGGCAATACCTTAAACGCCTCCGCATTAAAGGCAGTCGTATCACCTCGCTGAATAGCCTGCACCATTGTCCCTGTAATCTCCACATCATTCATCATAACTGTCGTTTCAACGAGGGTAATAGCCCCCACATCAATATCTTCCGTACCCACTTCAATACGCGTACGTAGTTTTTCAAAACCAAGAAATTGGGTAATTAGATTATAACGACCAGTATCTACATTTTCGATTAGGAATTTCCCCTCATTATCTGTTACACTCCCAAAAAACTGCCCATCTCCCAAGCGATACAATTGGGCAGTAGCCCCAAGTAATGGTTCTTTTTCCGAATGAATGATACCACTTACATTGACTTGTGCTAATGAAATAGTAGAAAAAGAAAGCAAAAAGATGATAGTTAGAATCTTATGCATAATAAATGAATTGATAGGCTCAAAAAAAGCGTACCATCAAATTTGATAGTACGCCGACTAGAATGAATGATTATTAGTTTATCTGCCACCAGGTCCTCCAGGGCCACGACCAGGGCGATTTTGACGCATTTTCTCCCGTTCTTCTACATAAATTTTTAGTTGATCTTTAGTCAACACAGTTGCTAATTCCGCTTGATGTGCATCACGCATCGCCATCATTTCATCACGCATTTCAGCATTAAACCCACCACTTCCTCTATGTTTTTCTCGCATCGTTTTTATCTTTTCTCGATACTTTGCATTAATTTTTCGATACTTATCTTCTTGCTCGGCACTCAAATCCAATTTGGCAATCAGTGCTTCTTGTTGCTGCGCTCGTTTCGCTTGCATTTCTTCCCGACTAGGACGTTCTCCATCTCTAGGAGGAGGTGGTATGTCAGCTTTGACATCCTTAGTCGGTTGTTCCAATTTATTACTTACGTCAGTCGCGGCTGTCTGCGTCTTTTTTGAAGAATTACAACTACTTGTCATACTAATAAATAACAAGCAAATAGCTAAAAGTTGGATGTATTTCATACGGATAGATTTAGTTTATAAGGAATAGACACAACAGGTTGGACAACAGGAAAGGAAAGTTTATTCTTAGAAGGTAAGATTTTTTTTATTTTTTTTCGGGCGTGCCCTTTTCCTCCTCGCCCGTTCATGCGTCCACGCATGAACAGGCACGAGGAGGAAAAGGTCGGGCTATTCGTTTGTAGTTGCCTCACACCCACTAGTTCAGCATCCTCCTAGCAGTGTCTTCCGCTGTCAGCCCTGCTAGTCCGTGCTTCACAAAGCGGCTGTTTCGGCAAGCTACCACTACTATCCCTCACGCAAAAAACGATGATTGGGTGACAGGATGATTGCATGATTGGATAGCGTTACGCTGAAAAATAATTTGTTTTTTGTAAGAAAACTTGTTTTATAATTTCTGATGATTTTTCTTTTTTAATCACCCAATCACCCAATCACCCAATCACCCAATCACCCAATCACCCAATC
>JAHDHP010000309.1 GCA_020631245.1 Bacteroidota bacterium
GCTGCTTTTGAGAGCCTTGACCTAGCAGGGCTGACAGCGGAAGACACTGCTAGGGCATCTAGGCGAACTAGCAGCTATGAGTCAACTACAAGCGGATAGCCCGACCCCATTTTGTTTATACAGATGCCACCAGCGAGGACGCTGGTGGGAGCATCTGTGTAAACAAAAATGGGGACACGCCCAAAAAAATAAAAAAGATAACAGGAGTACAAAAAGTTTACCCTTTGAAAATGATTATTGAGATCATCTCCGAAACTTTCTGAATTTAAGACTCTTTTCAGGGGGAAAGTCACTATTTATGAGGACTGGCTAATTCAAAATAATGATAATGGAACGAATTGTCTTTGAGGACTTTAGCGGTTATAATGTGTTGCGGAGGAATCCCGATTTCATTAAGTGTTTTGTTAAGAAGAGCTGGATTTTCGTTGCCATTGATTTGGTTGGTAAAATGTTCTTGCATAATAGAGGCAATTTCTGTCTTTTCTTCTTGGACACAATGCGGGCAAAGTACCTCATCGAGAAATAAACTTCCCCTTTTTTGATAGACTGGTTTTTGATGATGATGGTGTGGGCAATGAAAATGAGTCAGCAAATCAAAATCAAGCTCGATGCTGGCTTCTTGACCTAGTCGCTCTTGAGCTAGGCAAAGTAGTTTGTCCAAATTTATTTGATCGTGTTGCTGATCCAATAATTCTACTTTATTGAGAGGGAGAGCCTCGTATAGATTGTGGGTTGGACAGGCGGGGTTAAAAGACATTCGTGATTTACCCAACTCGTCAATATTGCCCATCACAGAGATTCGGTGATTGGTAGGAATGCTTGCTCCATGTAGGTGTTTGATGGCAATTTGTACCTGAAAGCCTGCCATGATGGAGGAGATAGTAGGAGAGGTGGGAAGAGTGGGTGTTTCTTGTTCGGTGCGGAGTTTGAGACAAGAAAAACGTTCCCAAGCTGCAATACGTAGAGCTTGGTTGAGGGTGCAATCGAGACAGACTTCATAAGGAGGGGCAAATACTTTGACATCTCCATCAAGTAAACGAAGGCCAGCATCTATATAAAAGGTTTGTGTTTGTAGACAGTAGCGATTGAGGTCGAGGCGGGCTTGAATATTGTCGAGACATCCAAAAACGATGTCTATGTTTTTATAAAATCCGAGTCCAAATGCTTCTTGGATAGGTTGTGTAAAATATTGTACTTGCACGTCGGTATTGATGTATTGTACGCGTTCGGCTGCTACTTCTGCTTTATATCGATGAATGTCTTTAGGGTGGAATAAAATGGTGCGGGTGAGGTTGTGGTTTTCGATGCGATCCATATCAACGATGGTGATATGCCCAATGCCTAACAAGGCTAAATTTTTGATGACTTCGTTTCCTAACGCGCCTGCCCCTACAACCAATACCTTGGACTGTTGAAGGGTTTTGGGATTCCATCCGAGTTCGATAATGCGTTGGTAGCGGGACATAGGTTTTTTTTAGGTGTCAGGTGTCAGGTGTCAGGAAGTTCGTAGGTATGAAGGAGAACATCAAATAAAATACTAGTTTTCTATCGATATAAGTTTAACAGGACAATCACAAGCTGACCCCTGAAACCTGTTTCCTGATACCTACTTATAAGGCTCCTCTCTTCCCCAATTCAATCACCTCACAGTCAAAAATACGCTTTTTATCAATACTAAAGCGAACAAGGGTCATTACCTTGTGAAAACCGTGTTTCCCTGCTGCTCCTGGGTTGATATGTAGTAGTTGTAATTTTTCGACCCATTTGATTTTAAGAATATGCGAATGTCCACAAATGAGGATGTCGGGTTGGTGGAGAGGGAGGTGGTCGCGAATGTGTTGATTGTAACGTGGAGGGGAGGCGGCAATATGGGTCATCCAGACCTTCATTTCTTCACAGTAAAAAACGAGGTCAAGCGGATAAGTAGCTCTTACTTTATGATCGTCGATATTGCCATATACAGCTCGAAAGGGCTTGAAATCTGCTAATTGATCGGCAACAGAAATGTTGCCGATATCGCCTGCATGCCATATTTCATCACATTCCTCGAAGTGTTCGAATACACTCGGAGGAAGGTAACTGTGGGTATCTGAAAGGAGGCCGATGCGGGTCATGGTTTTATTTGAGGTGTCAGGTGTCAGGTGTCAGGTGTCAGGAAGTTCGTAGGTATGAAGGAGAACACCAAGTAAAATACTATTTTTCTATGAATTAGGATAAGCATAAGGCATCTCTCTATAAAAACTGACCCCTGAAACCTGTCTCCTGACCCCTAATTTCTAGCTTATACTTACTTTCTGTCCCAAATGTTCATTAACCACACTAAAAAAAACAGGGTGAATTCCTGTACTACTCGCTACGATTTCTTTGCCAAACAAGAAGTCATTTTTACCTGAAAAATCACAAACTTTCCCACCAGCTTCCTGAACAATAATGGTTCCTGCTGCTACATCCCAGGGACTAAGGCTATGCTCATAAAAAGCATCGAATTTACCACAAGCCACATAGCATAAATCGACAGAGGCAGCTCCTAGTCGTCGAATACTTAGAGAGTTGTAAATCATGTGTTCCAATACTTGGAGGTATTGGGTAACGTGTGAGAAGTTGTAATAGGGAAAGCCTGTTGCAATGACCGCCTTTTTGAGTGCGGTATTTTTACTAACATGAATAGGTGCTTCATTGAGCCAAGCTCCTCCTCCTTTCCAAGCATAAAAACTTTCTTGACGATTGACCTCATACACCACTCCTACTATTATTTCGTCTCCTTTCATCAAGGCGATACTCACTGCATAACTTGGAATATTATACAGAAAATTGGTGGTGCCATCAAGTGGGTCAATAATCCATTGAAAGGCAGCTTCAGAACGTTCGGTAGTTCCTTCTTCGGTAATATATCCTGCTTCGGGAACAATGGCTTTTAAGCCTTCTACAATCATTTTTTCGGCTTCAATATCGACAAAACTCACTAAGTTGTTGAGGTATTTTTCTTCGATATCTTGGCTCTTGACTTTTCCCGCTTGTTCGGCGATAAATAAGCCCGCCTGACGAGCGATTTCACGTACTTGTTGACAGATGTTTTCTAATTGCATAAACAGGTTTTAGTATGTTTAGTTGCCCAATTTGGTTTTGATAAACTGCCCCAAAAGTGTATAAAGGAGCAATATGAAAGACAATAACAGTGCCGTTCGTGCAATATAGTCGCCGTAACGGACATAGATCGTCAAAAAAGTATTGGCTTGCATATTACCTCGAATGGCTCCTTCTGTCCAGTAAGGTAGCTCTTGTGATATATCACCACGTTGATTTACAAAGCAAGAAATACCCGTATTGGCAGAGCGTACTACATCTCTACGGGTTTCAATAGCTCGAATAGAGGCATAATTTTTATGTTGCATATGACCAGGGGTATCGCCCCACCAACCGTCATTGGTAACTACAAAAATGAGTTGTGCTCCATTCTTTATATATTCGGTGACATACTCCCCATACACTGATTCGTAGCAAATAACTGGAGCTACACCAATAGAGTCACGATTATATAAGGCAGTTCTTTTTTCCTGCGTGGCTCTTGTTCCCGGAATACCTCCTAGTTTAATGATAAAGTGCATTTTGTCAATTCCGAAATGCTTCATCACCGAATAAAAAGGCATCCGCTCTACCCCTGGAACGAGTTTGGATTTGTGATACACTTGATAGTTTTGGCTAGAGTCGATCAAAATGGCTGAATTGTGTATATCATAACTCATCTCCCGACTTGGAACATTACGAGCAGTAGGGCTGCCATCTAAATCTTCATAATAGCGAATGGGTTCGATACCTGATACCAAACTTAAGTTGGGGTAAGCTTTTTGGATAAAGTTGCGTATTTGTTTCACTCGTTGGTGTTGATTTACTTTATCCAGAAAAATAGCTCTTCGAGTAGGAATGGAGGTTTCGGGCCATACTAGGAATTGCGTGTTTTCGGTTAGTTGTTCTTGTGATAGCTGCAAGAAATTTTCCATCTGTTCGTCCTTTTTCTCTGCGACAAATTTCTCATTATAGGGGTCAAGGTTGGGTTGTAAAGCGACTACTTCAACTATTTCTCCTTGTTGTTGATAAGTGCTATATTGTAGTAAAGAAACGAGGATAGGAAACAATATCAATATTCCTAAACCAATACCAGCCCTTTTGAGACTAGCCAAAGGACTGTTTGGTAACATGAGCAGCAAGATTAGTACATTTATAGCCAAAACCCATAAGCTGCCTCCTAGTGAACCAGTATATTCATACCACTGTATCAAGGAAGGATAGAGTGCCATTACATTACCTATATTTAACCAAGACCAGCTCAAATCCCAATTCATGTGTAAATACTCAAAACTCAACCAATAAAAAATAAAGGACAGATAGCCTACATAACTGCCTAGTTTCTTTTTGGTTTGGTGAAACATGATAAAGGGAATGCTCATAAACAAGGAGTTCAGAAACAAGGCCATGATAAAGCCTGGCATGGATGCATTCTTGACCCACCAGGTTACCAATAAATTCCAGAGTATAAAAAATAGCATGGCATGTCGCCACACTTTGAATTTACTTGGGCTTTCTCGTTCTTGACTAATGCGATGTTCGATATATAATAAAGGGACATAGGCAATAAAAATGAGAAAAAAGAGCGGGTAAGGAGGCCAGGCTAGTAAACAGCAAATGGCCCCTAGTAAGGATAGAAGTGGAAGGGGTATTTTCTCAAGGATATTGCGCATGAAAATAGGTGTTGGTATTTTTTTGTAAAAATAAGAACTTTATACAAACACTTTAATTGTATTGAACGATCTTGAAAAAAATCATTATTTTCGTAAAAATTATTCTTTATCGACGTTTAATAGATTGTTGATAAGTTCTGGGTATAGCAACCTTCTTTCAACATTCAATAATTTTTCATTATGTTAAACAAAACTAAATCAGCTTGGTTAAGGACTACCAAGTTAATGGCTTTCTTATGCCTATTGCTCACTTTTTCTACCCACCTAATAGCCCAAACTTCCCGACCAAACCAAGAACCAGAAGAGATATTTAAAGTCGTGGAAGAAATGCCCGAATTTCCTGGAGGCATGGAAGTATGTATGAAATTCTTAGGGGATAATATGAAATATCCCGAATCGGCAAAAGCCGCTAATAAAGAAGGGACTACTTTTGTTGGAATGGTCATTAACAAACAAGGAGAAGTAACCGATGTGAAGGTCTTACGAGGTTTTGATAAAGCCTGCGAAGAAGAAGCAGTAAGAGTCGTGAAAATGATGCCTAATTGGAAACCTGGAAAGCAAAGAGGAAAATTAGTCAAAGTTGCTTATACCATCCCTGTTAATTTCCGACTCTCTAAAAAAGTACATCTCCCTGAACCTGTTATTATAGATGATATAGAATCATCTTATCACGATGTACCAGTAGAACCTGCCCCTAAAGAATCAGTGGAAATGTGGAATGTTGTTCAAGAAATGCCCGAATTTCCTGGCGGACAAAATAAGATGTTCAAGTTTTTAGCGGATAATATTCAATATCCCAAATCGGCAAAAGCTGCT
>JAHDHP010000310.1 GCA_020631245.1 Bacteroidota bacterium
CAGCTTTTTCAATAAAAAGAGGGACACGCCCAAAAATTAAATAGAAAGGGTATTATTCTAACGTGTTGGATTTGAGGCATTTACTTAGGGCAAGCACAAGGCATTGCCCCTACGAAATATTACCTGTTGTAGTGCTTAGTAAAAAAGACTACTAAATTCATTAAAAAAACCAGATATGCTATTACAAAAAATGATATGGATTGTTTTGTTATGGTTTGTATCAACGACATTGGTGCAGGCACAAGATTTAGAAAAACTAGGAATTATGGGCTTACAGGCTCCTTCGTGGGAGGTGGAAAAGTGGATTGATGGCAATGGAGATGAAATGGCGACTATTGATTTGAAGGATTTTGAGGGGAAAGTGGTTTATCTTTATGGGTTTCAGAGTTGGTGTCCTGGGTGTCATAAGTATGGGTTTCCGAGTTTGAAGGCATTGACGGAGGAATTTAAGGGTAATGAGGAGGTGGTGTTTGTGGCGGTACAGACTGTTTTTGAGGGCCATCATACGAATACTAAAAATAAATTGCGAAAAATGCAGGAAAAGTATGATTTGCGGATTCCTTTTGGGCATGATTCGGGCGATAAGACGACTCGTAATCGTTCAAAGATTTTGACGAATTATCGAACAGGTGGCACGCCGTGGGTGGTGATTATTGATACGGAAGGTACGGTGATGTATAATGATTTTCATATTGAGGTGGAGAAAGCGAGTAAGATGATTCGGGCTTTGGTGATGATGGGCGGGAAATGAGGGATTGAAGGACTGAGGGATTGAGGGATTGAGGGATTATTTAATATTAATGAATTATGTTTAGACTTATTTATTTAGGACTTTTACTACTGACTGGCTTGACATTTGGAGGCTGCTTGAGTGATTTGCGAACGGAGATAGTAGAGAAAGAGGATATGGAAGTACAACAGGTGGAGAAAGGTCGTCGTTTATTGCAGGAAATGGCAGCAGCACATGGTTGGGATGCTTATAGAAGTTTTGAATCAGCACGGGTAGTATTTCGGGATGAGTGGGGCGGTGGAGTGAAACAAATGGCAGCTATGCCGTGGAAAAAGAATGCGGAGTTGATGGAGTTATCGTATCTTATTGGAACTGCTGATAGTCGTTTGACTTTTTTAGAAGGGAAGCAAGAAGGAGAAGTATGGGGCATTCAGCATTGGGCGACTTATACGGAGGAAGCAGGAGGTACAGCTCAATTTAAACAACAAAAAAAATTAAAGTTTTGGCTGCCTACGATTCAGTATTTTATGGAAATGCCTTTTGCGATTCAATCGGCAGCATTGGTGCAGTATGCGGGAGAAACAAGCGTAAATGATACGACTTATGATTTGGTATTTTGTTCTTGGGGGCAAACTGCTCCACAAAAAAAGATAGATCAATATTTGTTGTGGATTAATCAGGAGACTAAGTTGCTGGATTATGCGCAATATAGTATTCGAGATTTGGCGGGTTTTCTAAAAGGGGCAATGCATTTTGAAGATTATCGAACTATTGGGGGAGTACAAGTGTCTTTTAAACAGACTGCGAGTTCGATGCCTGGTGATAAAAAATATCTACATCGCTATTTGTTGGATTCGTGTACATTTAATGACATTACTAATCAGGCGATTTTTTACCCACGTCCTGATTTTAAATTGGAAAAATAATGCGTAAGTACTTTTTTTTGTTCTTCTCTCTTCTCAGTATGTTGGTTTATTTATCGAGTTGTGAAAAAGAAATTGAGATTGATCTTCCAGCTTATGAAAATCAATTGGTAGTAGAATGTTATTTAGAGGCGGGTTTGCCTTATATTTTATCTTTGACGGAGAGTGTTGGTTTTTTGGATGCGTTTGATGTGCCTGTGGTAAAAGATGCGACGGTAACGATTACACATAATGGTATTACGGATACCTTGACATTGATAGATAGTTTGAATGTGTATGTAAAATTGGATAAGGTGGTTGCTGCCAATGATTTTGCTCCTTATTATTTGGAGGTAAAGGATGGAAAAGGGAGATCGGTGAGTGCTACGACCCAGATGTTGCCTCGAACAAGTATTGATACTTTGATTTACTTGAAGAATGATTCGGCAGAGGCGTCTGTGATTATGTATTTTGATGATTTACCTGATGCGACTAATTATTATAAGGTTTATTTTACAAATGCGAATACGTTTGATCCTGATTCGACTTATAGTTGGGAATTTAGCGATAATGTATTTGCGAATCAGCGGACGGTATCGGGTACGGGTTATGCTTTTCGGGAGGGAGATGATGTAGAAGTTCGTTTGTACACGATTGATGAGGCTTATTATCGTTTTTTGGAAACGGTGGATGATGCGGGTGATGCCACAGCGAGTCCTTTTGCACGACCTTCGCGGATTATTTCGAATATTGAGGGGGGAACGGGCATTTTTACGGCTGTGGATTATGATTTGCGGGCAATAAAGATAGAATAAAATAAAAAAGCCACTTGGCAAATGCCAAGTGGCTTTTTTATTTTATTCTATTTTTACAATCGCACTGTAATTCCTCCATTATATATGAATGGGCTATTGAATGGGGAGGTATCTTCGTCGTATAAGACATCGTATAAAACATAGAAATTGGCGAAGGTATTTCCGACTAATCGTTGCGAGTATCCTCCTCCAATAGGGAGGCGATAAATCCATGTTTTGGCTTTTCCGAATTGCTTGGGTAGGCGGGTACATTTTTGGAAGTTGTAGGCGTCAAATTCGACATGTGCAAATAAGCCTTGAACAATATCATAACGTCCCATCGTTCTTGCTCCCCATACTGATTTTTTACTTTCACAGTCAAATCCATTAACAGGATTCGCATTAAAGAGGGGTCGGCTAGAATATTGGAAGGAAGGCCCTGCTGCGATAGACGCTCTTTCGGTAATTCGATAGCCTAATAGAGGAGCAATGACAATGTAGGTAAAATTGTTATTGAAACTAGCCGCGACATCTCCTCCTACAAATAATTTTTGAGAGTTTAATATGCTTTTTCCTGTTGGTTTTTGTGGACCTCTTGTAGAGGTTCCTCCTCTAGTATTGGGTCTTCTAATCTGCGCTTCTACCTCCATAATGCCTGCTACAACAAGCAACAAGATCATAAAGAAGGCAGTAATGTTTATTTTTTTCATGGTTTCAATTTAATAAATTACTGTTGGTGCAATTGTTTTTTTTTGGGTACAAATATATTAGTAAAGATTATTAAATATTCACAATCTTTTCTAAATTAGGTATGTCTTTAAACGTTAGTTTAGACTAGTAAGATGCAAAAAAAGTTACTTTTTTAGTAGATTCTATTTACTAGCTTGCTATTAAATGTCTTTTCTGTAACAATTTTCAACCGTAAATACCCACTTATGGAGCGTAAAGACCAACCTTATATTCCTGCCAATCAGACCTTGCCTGAAATAACAGTCAAGGGAGTGATATTAGGCATTTTATTGTCAGCTATTTTGGCGGCTGCGAATGCTTATTTGGGTTTATTTGCCGGTATGACTGTTTCGGCATCTATTCCTGCGGCAGTGATTTCAATGGCTATTTTACGACTTTTTAAGAAGTCGAATATTTTGGAGAATAATGCGGTACAGACGGCTGCGAGTGCGGGGGAGTCTTTAGCTGCGGGGGTTATTTTTACCTTTCCTGCATTGGTATTGATGGGGTATTGGGATGACTTTAATTATTGGCAGACTACCTTTATTGCTCTTTGTGGGGGTATTTTGGGGGTCTTTTTTACGATTCCTTTACGTTCTGCTTTGATTGTACGAGAGAAGTTGAAGTTTCCTGAAGGTGTGGCTACTGCTGAGGTGTTGAAGACGGGTACAGATGGGGGAAAATTTATCAAGTTTTTGGTGTGGGGTGGTTTGATTGGTGCGGTGGTAAAATTAATTGAAAGTGGCTTGAAATTGTGGAAGGGTTCTTTAGAAATGGCACATTTGGCAGGTGATAAATTGTATGGTTATTTTGGTTTGAACGCTTCCCCTGCCCTTGTTGCGGTGGGTTATATTGTGGGTTTACGTATTGCAGCTTTGGTGTTTATAGGTGGGGTGATTAGTTGGTGGGTGGCTATTCCTTTATATATTGCTTTTTCGGGCGAAGCCTTTACGGGTGATCCAGTGGCGATTGGGGGGAAGATATGGAATGAAAAGATTCGTTATCTAGGAGCAGGAGCGATGTTGATTGGGGGTTTGTGGGCATTGGTGAGCATTCGGAAATCGTTGGGAGTAGCTTTGCGTTCTGGTTTAGATGCTTTTCAAACCAAGAAAGATAGCGCGAGCATTTTACGTACTGATTTAGATACCCCTATGAAGTGGGTGATGTTGGGAATTATCTTGATGATCCTTCCTATCTTTTATATCTATTTTTCGGAAACGGAGATTTTTGGTGTGTCGCTCTTTATGGCAGTGTTAATGGTGATTGCGGGCTTTTTGTTTTCAGCGGTTGCGGGCTATATGGCCGGCTTGGTTGGAAGTTCGAATAACCCTATTTCGGGGGTGACGATTGCTACCATTTTGACTGCTTCTTTGCTTTTGTTGCTTTTTATGGGAACTGGATCGGCGAAAGGTCCTGCAGCTGCGATTTTGATTGGGGCAGTGGTTTGTTGTGCGGCAGCTATTGCTGGAGATAATATGCAGGATTTGAAAGCGGGAAATGTACTAGGTGCCACACCTCGCAAACAGCAGTTTATGCAAATAGTAGGTGTTACTTCGGCAGCATTGGTAATGGCTCCTGTTTTATCGCAGTTGAACAATGCCTATGGGTTTGGCCCAAAAACACTCGAACACCCTGATTCGTTGACAGCTCCACAGGCAACCTTGATGCAGAGTGTTGCTGAGGGGGTATTTGGGGGCAACCTTCCGTGGACGATGATTATCATTGGGATTTTCTTAGGGATATTTATCATTATGGCAGATATTTATCAGGAGCGTCGTGGTTCGTCCTTTCGTATTCCTGTACTAGCCGTAGCTGTTGGTTTGTATCTTCCTTTTGAGTTGGATAGTGCGATTATGTTGGGTGGGGTGATTGCTTGGTTGGTGAGTCGTTATCAGGCAGGTAAGCAAGGAGGCAGATCGAAGGAAGCACATCAGGCAGCGGTGCATAACAGTGGGCAGGCGGGCTTGTTATTTGCTTCGGGATTGATTACAGGAGAGGCTTTATTGGGTATTGGTTTGGCGATTCCTGTGGGTTATACGGGTGATCCGAATATTATGGCGATGTTGAGTGAACCGATGGGAGCTTGGTTGGGTGTATTGGTAGTCTTGTTGATTTGTGGTGGTTTGTATAGTATTGCGAAGCGGGGGTATGAGATGTGATAATGCGTGAGGGATAGTAGTGGTAGCTTGGCGAAATGGATGCCTAGTGAAGCTATGCCTAGCGGGGCTGACAGCGGAAGACACCGCTAGGCATCAGCTGAACAGGCAGCTATGAGCCAACTACAAACGAATAGCCCGACCTGTTTTTGTCCTTTTTTGCCTGTTCATGCGTGGATGCATGAACGGGCAAAAAAGGACAAAACAGGACACGCCCAGGGGGTATTGGTGATTGG
>JAHDHP010000311.1 GCA_020631245.1 Bacteroidota bacterium
ATGGGACGTAAAAGAGGAAAATTCTTCAACATGGTATTAGATACCATTGGAGAAGTTCAAAAAAGAAATCAAGAAGATCCAAATGAACCAACTGCAGCAGCAACTGTATTTGATGTGATTCGCGAAAAAGTAGTCGAAGCACGTACACAAAGTGGTAATGCACAAGCTGCTCAAAGAGGTCAAATGGCAAAAAATGTCTTTGATATGTTGATGAATAAAGTCGATGAAGCAAAGAAACAAAATGCAGATGACCCAAATCAAGAAACAGCTCCAGGAGTTATTTTTGATGTCATCAAAGAGCAAATCCAAAAAGCACAAAAGAAGACTGAAAATAAAAGCCTTCGTGATGTAGTACAAGAGTTCAATATTGATATGACAGGAGTAGATAAGGAGATGGTGAAAAAAGTGAGAGCGTCCTACCTACAAGAACGTGCTGCTTTACGTCAAAAATACGCATCTGTATTGGCAGAACTTTCTAACCAAGCAGCAGCTAATCGACAAACTAGCCAAAGCATGAAGTCTACTACTAAGTCTTCAGGAGGAAGAACAAGAGTAAAAAGTAGTAAGAGCAGAGGATAGTATATTGACATACTTGTAGAGACGTTCCATTTATGGCGTCTCTCAATAAAAAGTCAATCTAAAATCATTACTAAAAAATGGCAGTGGGTAACCGCTGCCATTGTTTTTTAGGTAAGATTCTTGCTACACAGATGGTAGACCAAAACCATCTCACATGCGATATAATTACTTCTTTTTATCACTTCTTATAGCCTGCCTCTGCTTTGGATGTACCTCCAAAAATACCCAAAAAGAAACAGATAAACCATCCAATAAGCTCATCAAAAAAACAGCAGGAACAGATAATTCCATCCTAAAACTAGGAACAGGTTATTTTGAAGGAGTCATTACAGCAGGAACCTACAAAGTCCGCTTCGAATTAGACATACTTAAAAACAATCGAAACCGATTAGTAGGAGCCTATTTTAGTGAGGATCAACAAGCCTATGGTTGGCCAGTTATCACCGTAAGAATCGACTCCAACAATATTCAATTCGACCTTCCTACCGATGTGCGCCCCATGCACTTTTCGGGTAACCTTAACAATGATACGATTGCAGGAAAAACGTGGGTTTTCAATGATGAAAAACAATATGCCCGCTTTAAAATGTGGAAAAAACAACGCCCCAATTTTAAAGAATTTTATAATTGGGAAAATATCATAATTGAAAATGAAGGTGCTAAATTATCGGGCACACTTCGCCGACCTGCCAATACCGATTCCCCTCGTCCAGCTATCATCTTTTTACCCACCGAAGGAGAAGACCGAAATGATCACTCTTATTTTGCTGACTACTTTGCCAAACAAGGCTTCGTTACTTTCAATTTTGATAAACGAGGCACAGGAAGATCATCGGGCAATTGGCGAACTGCCTCGCTTGAAACCCTTGTTAATGATGACCTAAAAGTGGTGGAAATGGTAATGGGAGTTAATGTTGTAGACCCTGAAAGAGTTGGTGTTTTTGCTAAAGGAATGGGTAGCGGACGTTTACCAATGGTACTTAACAAAAATGAAGAAATTGCTTTTGGAGTAGGTGTGTCAACACCAGGCGAAAGTTTGCTAGAAACAGAGTTTAAGTTCAAACAAAAAGTCATCAAGGATAATATATCTGATCCCAAAGAAGTTGTAGACGCATTCAAGTTTCTACGTATGCAGTATGATTATGCCCTAAATAGGAACAATTGGGATGCTTTAATGCAAGAAGCTGAACTAGCCAAGCAAAAGCCTTGGTATGCTATGATGCAAGTCCCCGATGATCCTAATCACTGGGTTTTTGATATGATTCAAAATCAACTAAACTTTAATCCTATCGAGTCGTGGAAAACAGTAGAACAACCGATTCTACTCATTCAGGGGCAATACGATGATTATATCGACCCTGCTGGATACGATGAAATTGGTAAAGCCCTAGCTGCTGCCGATAATCAAGCTTACTTAAAATCAGTCATCGCATATGCCGATCACGCCATGTGGAATGTTTATGACGATTTACCCTTGTTTATGGTAGGTTCTGCTTCTAAACAATATAAGGTGGTGTTGAGTGATTGGGTGAAGACGGTGGCGGGGGAATAACGGTTTACGATGGAACGGTTGAACGTGCGACGGTTAAACGAAAGAAATGTGCGAGGTGCGACGATTGAACATTTAAATGTGATGATGTAGGGGCAATGCCTATATGCTTGCCCTTTTATGTATTGCCTTATACAAAGATAGCGCGTAACGCCCATTCAGTCATTCGCGCAATCACTCATTCACTCATTGTTTCGCGCCCTACTTTTCATAATATACATAAGGGTGTGTCGTATCTCGGAAGTCAAAATACTTCTTATTCATTTCCGCATAAGGAAAAACACCCCATTGTGTGACAAAATGCTGTTGCTCGTGCTTCGTCCAATCAAGGGAATTAGGATCGGGATGCATCACAATACTTCGAACCTGTTCAGGCTGCTCCACCGAAGATAATAACCAAAATTCATAAGGACTCGCCCAAGTCATCATCATTAAATCCATTGGTACCTGTTTATCATTGACCAATAGTTTATTGTTTTCTAACTGATTGGTTTCCTGCATAAAGCTTCGTTGCCAATCCAAACGCTCGGTAAAGGAATCGTGACTAAAACCAATATGCACCCAGCGAATTAGTATCACAAGGGCTACTAAAGCCAAACCCTTTCGAGGAGCTAAACGGGGCAGTAAGTCATACACAAAAGGCACAATCAGAAACAAACTCAATGGTAAGTAGAGGTTTTCAAGGTAAAATTGATCCGCTCCTTTGTAGTAAGACACATTTACCAAGAGCAAATAGCCGAAAAAGAAGCCTAAGACCAACAGTAATTTCAACCAATACTTTTGCAAGAAATAAAAGGCACTCACTGCCACTAATGTTATGGGCAAGAAATAGTAATCCATGACCATCCATTTCAAGAATAGCTTATTACTTGGAATCGTGAAATAATTGGGGAATAGGGTGAAGAAATTTGCCACACCACTCATCGCTTGTGTATTATAAGCTGATTCTTTGAATAAAAGCCGCTTGAAAATTAGAATGCTAAAAACAGTAATTAGGCTAGTAAGGAGTAAGGTTTTATTGTAAAGCGTTTTATTGTCGATATAGAAAAAGGCACACATAAAGGTTAATGTCACCACTAATAAGGGGTGAAAAAAGGCGAGCGTGATGAGCATTAAAAAGAGAACGGTCAAGGAAATAGGGGAGAGGGTATCCAAATGTAATTTGTCATGCAGAAAGGCAAAAAATAAAATACAAAAAGCCAGCCCTTGCGGATATTCGGACTGTACCCAGTAAAAGGTGTCGGTAACCATCAATACACTAAACAACATCATCACCACTCCCAACTTATGTGCTTTAAATACCTTGAAACAAGCCAAAAAGATCGCTCCATAATAAAGTGGAAAAGCCATTGAGTAATTGCGAGCAATCCACTCCAAAGGAAGTCCTAATTTCAAGCTCAATAAGGGAACCCACTGTGTCATAAAGGAGCCAAACCGTTGGTTTTGAATCGCTAAGCCCTCATCTTTAATGATTGAAAAAATGTGAAAGGCGATGTCGATAAAAAAAGTACGTTCTTTAAAGAAAATCATCGCCAAGATGAAGGCTACAATATAACTAAGAATGCCTAAACGAAAATAGGATTGATGAGGGAAAGGAGATTGGTTCATAGGATTAGTTGAGGAGCTAATATAATAAATTTTACATTTCTCACCTCAACTACTCCTCAATAATCACTAAGTACCTTTTTACAAAACCTGTCACCTAACTCCTCTAATTTACTCCTCTCCCAAAAATGGATAACGATAATCTCTAGGAGCCACAAAAGTCTCTTTAATCGAACGAGGAGATACCCAACGCAATAAGTTCAACGAAGAACCCGCTTTATCATTCGTTCCCGAAGCACGCCCACCACCAAAAGGCTGTTGATTGACCACCGCACCAGTAGGCTTATCATTGATATAAAAATTACCCGCCGAATGACGCAAACGCTCCGTAGCCCGTTGCACAATAGTACGATCCTTTGCAAAGATAGAACCCGTCAAGGCATAAGGAGAAGTGTCATCCAATATATCCATCATTTCCTCAAATTCCGCATCAGGATACACATAAATCGTCAATACAGGACCGAATATCTCCTCACACATCGTTTTAAACTTAGGATCTTGTACAACTACCACCGTCGGCTCTACAAAATACCCTTCCGACTTATCATAACCACCACCCACAATAATCTCTGCTCCTTCCGACGCCTTGATATGGTCAATATACCCTGCAATATTATCAAAAGATTTTTCGTCGATCACTGCATTAATAAAATTCGTAAAGTCATCTACCTTACCCATCTTAAAACTTTGCACATCCGACACCAAGCGATCTTTCACATAGCCCCACAGACTTTCAGGGATATACGCCCTAGAAGCCGCCGAGCATTTTTGCCCTTGATACTCGAAAGCACCTCTTGCCAAAGCTACCGCCAATTGCTCTGCATCTGCCGAAGAATGAGCCAATACAAAATCCTTTCCACCCGTTTCACCCACTATTCGAGGATAACTCTTATACTTCGCAATATTCTGCCCAATAAGATTCCACATAAATTGGAACGTGCCCGTAGAACCCGTAAAGTGAATACCCGCAAAATCAGCATGATTAAAACAAATGTCACCTGCCACAGGACCATCCGTATAAATCAAATTAATCACCCCATCAGGTAAACCCGCCTCTTGGAAAATTTCCATCAATACCGCTGCTGAGTAAATTTGCGTTTCTGAAGGTTTCCAAACTACAGTATTGCCCATCATCGCCGCCGAAGCAGGTAAGTTACCCGCAATAGCCGTAAAGTTAAAAGGCGTTACAGCAAATACAAATCCCTCCAATGGACGATATTCCACTCGATTCCAAACACCAGGAGAAGAATCAGGCTGAATCGCATAAATTTCGGTCATAAAGAAGGCATTGAAACGCAAGAAATCAATATACTCACAAGCCGAGTCAATCTCTGCTTGATACGCATTTTTAGACTGTCCCAACATGGTCGCCGCATTCAACTTCGCCCGATAAGGACCCGCTACCAAATCAGCCGCTCTCAAAAAGATAGCCGCACGCTGTTCCCAAGCCATATTTTCCCAAGAAGCCTTTGCCGTCAAGGCTGCCTCAATTGCTTGATGTACATGTTCAGCCGTTCCTTTGTTGAAATGACCTAGTGTATGTGCAATTTCATGTGGAGGATGCAAACGCACTTTAGTATCAGTAAACACTTCTTTTCCACTAATCACCATTGGCAAGTCCACTTCCTGCGACTTAGCCGCTTTTAAAGCTGCTTTTAAGTTCGCTTTTTCAGTTGATCCTGGAGCATAACTTAGCACCGTTTCATTATCTGGATAGGGGATATTGTAAATTCCTTTGGGCATATTTGATTAGGTTTAGTATCATTAAAAATTGCCACAAAAATACA